>JAIEDJ010000037.1 GCA_029068025.1 Oscillospiraceae bacterium
CGCATATGCGTTCAAATAACATTATACCACTATAGTTATTGTTTGTCAATATCTATTGATATGCTATTTTGTATCTATTATTACTTTTTTCTAACAGCTTTTGATTATTTATTATTTCTATTGATTCTGTTATACTAAAACTAAGGAGTTGATTTTATGGTAACAAATATTGAAGTGGGAGCCAGGATTGAGAATACACGAAAGAAAAGGCGGTTCACAAGAGAACAGCTTGCCGAATATGCGGATATCTCGGTTACTTTTCTCTCTGATATAGAAAAAGGGCGAAAGTCAATGACAATAAATACTCTGCGCCGCATTGCCGCCGCCCTGAACGTCACTACCGATTATATCGTAAACGGTTCGGAACCTTTTTCCGAGAATGCGGAGCTAAACGTAATGCTCGCGTCTCTCTCGCCGTACCGAAGACAGCAGGCGGAAAAGCTGCTTGCGGTCTTCATTGAAACCCTGAACAACGACAATAAAGAACAGCCGTGCTGAACGATCAGCACGGCTGTTATTGCTTTTAAATCCCGTCCCAGAGAAACTTCTCCAGATCAACGGTATTGTCAGCCCGAACATCGATACCCTCAGCGCGGAGCAGATCCGCCTGAACGTTGATACCCCCGAACGCGAACGCGGGAGCAAGCCCGCCGAAGCGGTTCACCACCCTAAAACACGGTATATTGTCGGGTTCGGGATTGGAGTGCAGCGCATATCCGACAGCTCTCGACCACTTTTTATTTCCGGCAAGCTCTGCGATCTGCCCATAAGTAGCGACCCGACCGCGCGGAATACGCTTCACGATCTCATAGATCTTTTCAAACGTTGTCATACTTCCCTCTTACTATTGCTGTAAAGAATTCTTCTGAAATCGCTGTCCCTCGAATCCATATCTCCGAGAAAGCACCGCTCATGCTCGGGGACTGCCTCGTAAGCCTTGCGCAGCCGTTCCTTATAGAACTCGGTAGGCTCGACCAGATACGCGTGGTATGCCCTTATACAGCGCTCGTGAGCGTCGGGCTTTTTCTGAACCTTAAGCGATTTGTTCTCGATCTCCTTGAGCTTCTCTTTCAGCTTTACTCTTGAGTCGCAGGACGCACACTCTACCGTACCCAGCGCCCCGAGTGAAATGATATCCCCGTCCTTAGGCGCGACGCGCAGCTCCTTATCCTTAAACAGCTTTTCAACGTCGTCAAACGTGAAGAATTTCCCGTCGATCCCGTCAACCGTAAACGTACCGTCCGCGTATGCGTACAAGGCGCTTACCATCAGCGCTCCGTCAGTCTGCAAAAATACATTGGTACAATCACCGTCGAGCAAATCGTAACCGAATTTCTCCGCGTTGACCTTGCAATAAGAAGGTGTTGCCGTAAACCCGATCCGCAGCTTTTCCCATTTTTCGCGTTCACGCTCTGTAGTCCTGTAGATGTTCGCCATTTCGGGATTCATAGACCGTACAGTGTCTTTAATGAATTCAAAGTAGCTCTCGTTTGTGAAGCTCCATTTAGCGTTTGCGATCTCAAAGCAGCAAGCGCCGTAAACGCTCAGACTTTTTCCGTTCGGAACACTTACGGTCAGCCAGCCGCGCTTCAATACAGCGGGAACGTCCTCCAGATCGACCTTTTTCCAACAGCTCACCGTTCCGTCCTCATATACCGCCATATTATGACGGAAGTATTGACTGTTATGTATTATCGCGGGCACGGTAACGCCCTCAATGGTCTGCTTTCTGTATACCTTGCCCATTAGTTGCCCCCACCCTGATTTTAACAATAAGGGCAACACCAAAGCATTGCCCTTAAAATCTTATCCTATTTTTTTAACGCTCTTCTTAGTGAACTTCGCCGTTCTGTCGCGGGAACCGTCATGTGTGATAACAGGCTTTCCATCACCATCCACACAATCCTCGGTGATGGTGATCTTCGAGATCGTGTGATCGCTCGGCGCGGTAAACATAACCTCGCGCAGCGTATCCTCAACGATCGAACGCAGACCGCGCGCGCCCGTTTTGGTAGCTATTGCCTTCTTTGCGATCGCGCGAAGCGCCTCCTGCTCGAACTCCAGCTGAATATCGTCAGCCTTGAACAGGTACTTATACTGCTTGATAAGCGCGTTCTTCGGCTCGTCAAGAATTCTGACAAGAGCGTCCTCGTCCAGAGCCTCAAGCGGAGTAACTATCGGCAAACGTCCGATAAGCTCGGGGATAATGCCGAACTTCACCAGATCCTGCTGAGTTACCTGCTTGAGCAGATCCGCGCTCTCCTTATCCTTCGGCGACTTAACGTCGGCTCCGAATCCAAGCGAAGAGCTGGAAACACGCTGAGCGATCATCTTTTCGATACCCTCGAACGCGCCGCCGCAGATAAACAGAATGTTCTTCGTGTTTACCTGGAGGAATTCCTGGTGCGGGTGCTTTCTGCCGCCCTGGGGAGGAACGTTTGAGACCGTTCCCTCCACGATCTTGAGCAGCGCCTGCTGAACGCCCTCGCCGCTTACATCGCGCGTGATAGATGTGTTCTCGCTGCGTCTGGAGATCTTGTCGATCTCGTCAATGTAAATGATACCGCGCTCTGCCGCCTCAATATCGTAGTCAGCCGCCTGAACCAGTCTCAGCAGAACGTTCTCCACGTCCTCTCCGACATAACCCGCCTGCGTGAGCGTTGTCGCGTCCGCAATAGCGAACGGAACATTCAGCAGCTTTGCGAGCGTCTGAGCAAGCATGGTCTTGCCCACTCCCGTAGGCCCCAGCAAAAGAACATTGGACTTCTGCATCTCGACCTCGTCCGTCTCATTGAGGAAGGTGCGCTTGTAGTGGTTGTACACCGAAATGGATAAAACCTTCTTGGTCTCCTCCTGACCGATGATGTACTCGTCAAGATAAGACTTTATCTCCTCCGGTGTCATAAGATCATTTATATCGGTAAGGAACGCCGACTGCCCCGATCTTTCGTTTTTAGCGGGCTTTGGCTGTCTCGGAGGTCTGATATCTCCGCTCTCAACCAACATATTATAAGACGTAAGAATACAGTCGCTGCAAATTACGGCGTTTTCCCCCATGCCGTACAAGATACGTCCGACCTGGTTTTCGTTTTTTCCGCAAAAAGAACAAACCATCATAAGAATCAACCTCCGCAAATGTAATCGACCATATTATTTTATACTTTAGCCCATCAGTTATCGCGGCGGCTCTTATATACCTTATCGATCAGTCCGTAAGCAAGAGCTTCCTCCGCGTCCATAAAGTTGTCGCGTTCGGTATCGCGGCAAACCGTCTCGTAATCCTTGCCGGTATTTTCGGAAAGGATACGGTTAAGTCTGTCCTTAGTGCGCTGCAGATAATTTGAACGGATCTGAATATCGGTGACCTGTCCCGACAGTCCGCCGCCCGAAATAAGCGGCTGATGGATCATGATCTCGCTGTTCGGAAGCGCAATGCGCTTTCCCTTTGCTCCCGACGAAAGAAGAAACGCGCCCATGGAAGCCGCCATGCCCGTGCAGATAGTGGAAACATCGCACTTGATATACTGCATGGTGTCGTAGATCGCCATTCCGTCGGAAACCGAACCGCCTGGGCTGTTGATGTAAAGGAAAATATCCTTATCCGGATCCTGCCCCTCAAGATAAAGGAGCTGAGCCACAACAACGCTCGCGGTCGCGGAATTTACCTCGTCATGCAGGAGAATTATCCTGTCGTTGAGCAGACGCGAAAAAATATCATAAGATCTCTCGCCGTGACTGCTCTGCTCCACAACATAAGGAATATAAGCCATTGATTTCTCCTTTCATCCGGAAGCCGCCGACGCCGCAAACCGGCGCCGAACCGCTCCATAAGCACCAAATACCGAATTATTCTTTAACTTCCTCGATCTTAGCGCTGTCCTTAACAAGATCCAAAGCCTTTTCGATCTTAAGATCAACAGTGAGAGTCTTCTCGGAAATGGTGTTCTTAACATTCTCAACATCGATCTGATACTGCTCGGCAAGGTTATTGTACTCCTTGTTGAGATCTTCCTCGGTCACTTCGATATTCTCAAGCTGCGCGATCTTTTCAAGAGCAAGACGAAGTTCGACCTGACGCTTTGCAGCGTCCTTGAAGTTCGCGCGGAACTGAGCCATGGTCATTCCCGTATACTTGAGATAATCGTTGATATCGATGCGGGTTCTCGCCACCCACTCACGCGCGATCTCGTCAATGCGGTGCTCATACATCACCTGCGGGATCTCCGCCTTCATCTTCTCGAGCATCTTGTCCATCAGCTCGGAATCCGCAGCGTCATCTGCCTCCTCGGAAAACTGCTTTTCGAGCTTCTCGCGGATCTCCGCCTTAAGCTCGTCAACAGTATCCTTCTCGGAAACATCTTTTACAAAATCGTCATCAAGCGCGGGCAGCTCCTTAGCCTTTACCTCATGCAGCTTGCACTTGAAAACAGCGGGCTTGCCCTTAAGCTCCTCAGCCTGGTAATTCTCGGGGAATGTAACGTTAACGTCGAACTCGTCGCCGACGTTCTTGCCGATGATCTGATCCTCAAAACCGGGGATAAAGGTGTGCGAACCAATCTCTAGCGGGAACTTCTCGCCCTTGCCGCCCTCAAAAGCAACACCGTCGGTGAAGCCCTCGAAATCAATAACAGCGGTATCGCCGTCCTGAACGGCTCTGCCCTCAACGGTAACGATCCTTGCAACTCTGCTGCGCATCTTATCGATCTCAGCGTTTACAGCGTCATCGTTCACAGTCTTGACAGTTTTCTTGATGCTTATTCCTTTGTAATCGGAAATTTCAACCTCGGGCTTGGTGATAAGGTCAGCCTTGAGAGAAACGCCGTCGGTCTTGCTTATCTCAGTAACCTCGGTGTTCTCAATATCAACGACCTCAAGACCGGTCTTGTCAACGATCTCCTCAATGTGATTGTTGTAAAGTGAATTTACAGCGTCCTCATAGAATACGTTC
>JAIEDJ010000371.1 GCA_029068025.1 Oscillospiraceae bacterium
TCGGGGTGCGGGTGACTCCCCGGGAGGGGAGATGTCACGAAGTGACAGAGGGGTTGACCGACAGACCGGAGCCCCGCTACTCTATCTCCCCCTCTCCCCGAGAGGGGCTTTTATACAAGCTGAGACTGCCTCCGCTTTTAAAGCGGGGCAGTCTCAGTCTGTACCGGCTTGAAGTTCAAAATATGTGAATTTTGAAAACAAATTTTCGGGAATGATATTGACTTCCGTCGAAAAATGTGTTATAATAATTTTTGCCGTAAAAAATTTGCCGTGCAAATAACCTTTATCGGAATTTTTTTGGCAAAGAAAAAAATCAACAATCAAAAGAATGACGGAGGTACAAAAAATGGTAAAGAAAATCGGATCCCTGGGGCTCCTTGTCGGCGGTGTGCTGGCGCTGATCGGAGCTATCGGAGCAATAGTAAACTCTATGAGTGTCAATGTAAAAGCTACAATGGATATGGCTGTTCTCGCAAGAGTAGGCTCGATCATTGCGTTTGTTGCCGCGATAATTGCGGTTGCGGGCGTAGTTATGACAAACGCGAAGAAGGGCGGCGCTATTGCAAGCATGATCTTTGGTGTGCTCGCGTTTATCGGTCAGTTCCTTATCAACCCCATCACCAGCTGGCAGGCCGCCACAGACGCAGCGTTCGGCGGCAATGCTAAGGGCGCGGCAGGCGGAGCGATCATCGGACTGATACTTATCGCGATCAGCGGAATAGTTTTGCTGATTCTCGGGATCGTGGGTCTGGTCTCAAAGAACAAGAACAATACCTTTAACGGCTGATCCCAAAATTAAATTGCTACATAGATCCCCCGCTTTCAGGCGGGGGATTTTTTTCGCAAATATACTTGCTTTTTTCCGAAATTTGTTACATTATAAAAGGGAAAGGAGTTGTATTTTGCATGGGGAAAATATGCAGTTTTGAAACGCCCGGGCAGCCGCCGAAAAAAAGAGTCGCGGCATATGCCCGGGTATCGCTGGAAACGGACAGGCTTGCTCATTCGCTTTCGGCGCAGACAGAGTACTTCAGCAAGCTCATACAAAGCAAGCCCGACTGGGAGCTTGCCGGGATCTACGCGGACAGCTTCATCAGCGGCACTGAGACCACGCGCCGCGCGGAGTTCCGCCGCCTGATCTCCGACTGCGAAAACGGCAGGATCGACCTGGTATTGTGCAAGTCTATAAGCCGTTTCGCGAGAAACACCGTAGACCTGCTCGAAACGGTGCGTCATCTCAAGCTGCTTGGTGTTGAGGTGCGGTTCGAGAAGGAGAACATCAATTCTCTGTCGGGAGACGGAGAGCTGCTGCTGACGATCCTTGCCAGCTTTGCACAGGAGGAAAGCCGCTCCATTTCCGAAAACGTCAAATGGGGAATTCGCAAGCGCTATCGTTCGGGAAACGCCAAGGCGCGCAACAAATCTGTTTTCGGCTACCGATACGACGGAGAAAAATATGTTATCGTGCCGGAACAAGCGGAGGTCGTGCGGCAGATATTCAGGGACTATATCGCGGGAAGTCCGCTGCGGATGATATCGGAGCGTTTACGGGAGAACGGCTGCAAGACCGTGCGAGGAGCCGACTTCTCACACAATCAGATCGGCTATATCGTCAGAAATGAGATATACATAGGAAATATCGTGCTGCAAAAGTCGTATGTCAAGGACTTTATCACGCACAGAACGGTAAAAAACAACGGTGAGCTGCCGCAATACCGCATTTGCGGCTGTCACGAGCCGATCATCGACAATAACACCTTCCGCGCCGCTCAGCTTGAATCCGAGCACCGCGCCGCGTCAAAGCCCTTATATCCTTTCTCCGGAAAGCTCATCTGCCGCAAATGCAAAAAGCCGTTCACTCGGCGCACAAACAACGGGAAATACGCCTGCTGGCACTGCCGTCATTGCGGGAATATCAAGCTTAAGGAGGACAGGCTGAAAACGCTTTTCGGTTTATCCGACAAGGAATTTTCCGCGCGGATATCACGTGTGACCGTCTGCGAAAGCGGATATCTGATCGTTGAATTCTATGACGGGAGGTCGGAAAAATGGCATTACGAATAACGGCCATCCCCGCATCCATAAGCCCGAACGAGGGACACCGCCGCGCCGCCGCCTACGCGCGCGTGTCCACCGATCACGAGGATCAGCTTACAAGCTGCGAGGCACAGGTCGGGTATTACACGAGCTATATACAAAGCTGTGACGATCTGGATTTCGTAGACGTTTACACCGATGAGGGTATCACGGGAACGTCAACGTCCCGCCGCAAGGGATTCAAAAAGATGATCTCGGACGCTCTTTCGGGAAAAATCGACCTGATAATCACAAAATCGGTCAGCCGCTTCGCGCGGAACACCGTGGACAGCCTGACAACGATAAGGCTTCTCAAGGAGCACGGCGTTGAGTGCTACTTTGAAAAGGAGAATATCCGCACGTTCGACAGCAAGGGCGAGCTGCTGCTGACAATAATGGCAAGCCTTGCGCAGGAGGAAAGCCGCTCCATCTCCGAAAACTGCACCTGGGGACAGCGCAAACGGTTCGCGGACGGAAAGGTGACAGTCCCGTTCGCGAGGTTCTTAGGCTATGACAGAGGAAGTGACGGAAGCTTTGTCATCAATGAAAAGGAAGCGAAGATCGTCCGCAGGATCTACGAAATGTTTCTTGACGGAGAAACGCCGTACGGCATCGCGAAAAAACTCACCGAGGACGGCATACCGTCTCCCGGCGGAAAGGAAAAATGGTACAGGAACACGGTCATAAGCATACTTTCCAATGAGAAATACAAGGGTGACGCATTGCTGCAAAAGGTCTTTACGGTGGATTACCTCACCAAAAGAAAAAAAGTCAACAGCGGCGAGCTGCCGCAGTATTATGTTGAGGGAAGTCACGAGCCGATAATTTCGGCGGAGATCTATGAAAAGGTTCAAGCGGAATTCGACAGGCGGCGATATTCCGGCAAAAAGATCCGCGGCTCGGATATTTTCTCATCAAGAATAATCTGCGGCGAATGCGGCGGAGCCTATACTCCCGGGATATTACATTCCACAAACAAATACCAAAGAGTTATCTGGCGGTGCAGCCGAAAAAACGGCGGTAAAAACAGCTGTTCTCCGCCCCATCTTGTAGAGGCGGAGATAA
The DNA here is from genome assembly GCA_029068025.1 of Oscillospiraceae bacterium. Classification (GTDB taxonomy): domain Bacteria; phylum Bacillota; class Clostridia; order Oscillospirales; family Ruminococcaceae; genus CAG-115. The sequence goes on from JAIEDJ010000371.1 coordinate 3,142, forward strand.
AGCTGATATTTGTAACAGCGGTAAACAAGCGCATAGCTATTGAAGGCTCAGATCGGAAGCCGCTCGAGGATTTCAGCGAACAGTTCTGGAATGAGCTTATTGATCATATAACCATTTTTGACAAAAGCAGCGTGAATGTTGCCTTTAAAGATGGTATGGAGATACAAGTTGATATTCACGGCATATTTGCTCTGCCCGGAAAGTATTTTTGATTATGCTTTTATTCTCATACACCGCATAGCGTTGATGATCGCTATCACCGAAACTCCCACGTCCGCGAACACCGCAAGCCACATATTCGCGAACCCGAACGCTGTGAGGATCAGCACCGCCGCCTTTACGCCCAGCGCGAACACGATATTCTCGGTGACGATCCTGCGCGTCTTGCGGGCAATGCGGACGCTGAGCGGAAGATTGCCGATATCGTCGTTCATCAGCACGATATCAGCCGCCTCTATAGCCGCGTCCGAACCAAGCGCTCCCATCGCTATGCCTACGTCCGCGCGGGCAAGCGAGGGCGCGTCGTTCATGCCGTCCCCGACGTATACCAGAGAAGTCTTCGGCGGCTTTTTGGAGTAGATCTCCTCAAGCGCCGACACCTTTCCGTCGGGCAGGAGCTGAGATACCACTTCATCTATCCCGACAGTCTTCGCCACCGTCTCAGCGGTTATTTTCCTGTCACCCGTCAGCATAACGGTTTTAGCCGCGCCGAGTCCTTTGAGTGCGGCGAGCGCCGCCGCGCTGTTTTCCTTGATCTCATCGGAGACTATCAGACAGCCCCTGTACTCGCCGTCAACCGCGCAATGTACTACCGTTCCGGCGCTTTCGCTCTCGATGAACCTCGCGCCGACCTTGTTCATCAGCCGTCCGTTCCCGACAGAGACATTATGTCCGTCCACCGTTGCCGTAACGCCGAACCCCGCGATCTCCTCCGCGTTTTCCGTCTTGGGTATATCCCCGAGCGCCTTTGCCGCGGAAACCACGGAAACGGCTATCGGGTGGTTGGAGAACTGTTCCGCCGCCGCGCAGTACCGCAGCAGCTCGTTCTCGGAGATACCGGCGGGGTGCTTTTCCGTGACCGCAAAGCTGCCCTTTGTGATCGTTCCCGTCTTATCAAACACGAACGTTTTCGCTTTTGCCAGAGATTCCAGATAATTCGCGCCCTTTACCATGATACCGCGCCGAGAAGCTCCGCCTATGCCGCCGAAATACGACAGCGGCACCGAGATCACCAGCGCGCACGGACAGCTTACTACAAGGAACGTCAGCGCCTTGTATATCCAGCCGCTCCAATTGTGATCAAACAGCGGAGGAACGACCGCCAGCAGCAGCGCGGAGAACACGACGATAGGCGTGTACACTCTTGCGAACCGCGTGATGAAGTTCTCTGTCTTTGCCTTGTTTTCCGAGGAATTTTCCACCAGCTCCAAAATCTTCGATACGGTGGAATCGCTGTACGGCTTGGATACCTTTACCTTAAGCAGTCCGCCCGTGTTGACGCTGCCGCTTATGACCTCGTCGCCGACCGTGACCTCGCGCAGCGCGCTTTCTCCGGTGAGCGCCGCGGTATTCAGACCGCTTGAGCCGAACACGATCTCGCCGTCAAGCGGAACGCGCTCGCCCGGTTTAATGACGATGATCTCGCCGACCTGCACTTCGTCCGGCTCGACCTCGATGACCTCTCCGTCACGCTCAACATTCGCGGATTCGGGGTTGATGTCCATCATATCGGATATGGAGCGCCGCGATCTTCCGACCGCCACCGACTGGAACAGCTCTCCGACCTGATAGAAGATCATGACCGCCACGCCCTCGGAATATTCGCCTATGATCATCGCTCCGACAGACGCTATCGCCATCAGGAAATTCTCGTCAAACACCTGACCGTGCGCGATATTGCGTATCGCCTTCCAGAGAATATCCCAGCCCGCCGTTAAATACGCGCTGAGGAATACAGCGAGCCTTACCCACCACATCACCGAGAACCGTTCCTCCGTTTCGGGGATAAACAGCCCCGCAGCGAAGATCACCGCCGCCGCGATTATCCTCACAAGCCACTTTTTCTGTTTACGGGTCATAATAACGCCGCCTTTCGGGGAAATGATATTCGTTTATTTCAAAACGATCTCGCAGTCCGGCTCGACTTTCTTACATACCTTGACCGCTTCCTTGACGATCTCGTCAAAACGCGCATCGTCCGCCTCGATAGTCATCTTCTGGCTCATAAAGCTCACCGACGCGGCGGTAACGCCGTCTATCTTCTTGATGGCGTTCTCCATTTTAGCGGCGCAGTTAGCGCAGTCCAGATCGATCAGTTTAAATGTTTTCTTCATAATAGTTTCCTCCTTATTTAAATGCGTTCTCCGCTACGTTCGCTAAACGAAAACTCTTGCGAGTTTCCGTTTGCTCACTCGTCAGGCGTCACAACCGCGCCGCTTTGCGGCGCTCTGTGACGTCTGACTACGCTCCGAACGCTTGCTGCACAAATTAAATGTTGATCTTGCCTCAAATTGTACTAAGCGCACCAAATACAGGCTAATCAATTATACCTTATCAACTGAAATCACCGCGTAACAACACGGTACGGTTCCCTTGATAAGGCGCGCCTTGACCTTGCCTGCATTGCAGCCCTTAAGCATTTCCACATAGCTATTTGGCGAGTAGTCACGTGCGGGACTGAAGCCCAGCTTCTTATAAATATCGATCAGCTTTTCCGACAGCGAATTCTTGTCCTTGAGAACGAACGTCGGCAGCAGCAGCTTTCCGCCGGGCTTGACGACGCGGCACATTTCCTTTACAGCGTTTTCGGGATTCACCAACAAGTGCAGAACGTTTCCCGCAATAACTATATCATAGGTGTTGTCCTCGTCCTCCAAATGGAATATGTTCCGTTTCTCAAAAGAAACGTTATCCAGACGGCGGCGTCTGCATTTCTTCCGTGCCACCTCCAGCATCTTCTCCGACGTGTCGGTGCAGAGAACGCTCCCCGCCCTTTCCGCTGCCGCTATGGAAAGCGCTCCCGTGCCTGCCGCGCAGTCCAGTACAGCCGCGCCGCGCGGGATCATCACCCTTGTCAGCGACAGCATTTCGCGGTACACCTCTCCGTTGAGAGCCTCGGCAACGTCATAAAATTTAGCGAATGTGCTCCAGAAATCTATCATACTACCCCGTCCCCTTTTATTCGTTTATATGCTCCAGCCCCTGGCTGAGTATCGTCATAACATGGTCGTCCGCAAGCGCGTAAAACACTGTCTTTCCCTCGCGGCGGAAGCTCACAAGCCCCGCGTTCTTGAGTATCTTGAGCTGATGCGAAACGGCGCTGCTCGTCATTCCCACTGCCGTGGAAATATCGCAAACACACAGCTCGCCGCTGCTCAAAGCACTGAGTATTTTTATTCTTGTTGAATCGCCGAACACCTTGAAAAGCTCAGCCAGGTCTATCAGTGTGTCCTCATCGGGCATTGCCGCCTTTATCTTTTCTATGGTATCGGGGTGCGCGTGCATAAACTCGCAGTGTGGAATATCGTTTAACATAACAGCTCCGATCTTGATAATTATCTTGCTTATCATTTTAACGATTGAACACTCGTTCAATTGTTTGATTATATTATACGCTATATATTTTGATTTGTCAAGAGGTTTTTTTTAAAAGTTATAAAAAATCCGCCCGAAAGCTCGGGCGGAACTTTTATTGGAGTTTCTCATACTCCTCATAAGTTTTACGGTCAATGTCAACATATCCCAAAGCCGTATCGATATCCAGACCCTGTGCGAGCATATTTCTGATGACTTCGATCTTTCCTTCGATCAGACCTTCGTTTCTGCCCTCGTTCCTTTGAATAACACCGTATTCTCTGGCATATTCTTCAACCGCCTTACACATATTATCGACCCCCTCATTCTTGATCTTGTAAAAATTCACCATCTTCGACAGCGCTCCGAAATCGGTATTTCCGGCTTCGCTCCTCGCAAGATACTGCAGCAGCTTTGACAGCCCGGTGTTGTCCTTTACCTCCGTGTTGAAATACAACATATGAACGCCGTCGTCATACTGCTTATCAAAATCCTTGACATAGTGTACGATCTTATAATGATTTCTATTCAGCCCGAACGGCTCGAAATCCGAAATAAAAATCATATACAGCTCGGGCAGCTCGGAATAATCCCTGCCCTTGCCAAGATAGGAAAGATCTATCGCGGCACGGTAATACCGAAGCCTGCGCTCGTGATTTTTCTTATCGCCCACTTGGATCTCAACATTGTACAGCTTATGCTGCCCGTCCTCAACAAACGCGTCCAATACTACCGAATGATTTTCAATGCTGCGGATCGAGTACTGCGTTTTGTTTTCAATCACTTTTATCGGTTTTCCGAGCAGCGCGGTAAGAAGATACTCACAGGCTGCCTTGTCCTCCGGCACCTTGGAAAAAAATGTATCGTCCATTAGGTTGAACTGGTTGACCAACGCTCGCTTTTGCTCATATGTACCGACCAGATCCTCATGCCGTATTACCAATATCCCGCCTCCCTGTATTCATTTTATCACAGATCCCCGAATTTGTCAATGACAAGATCCGGGGATCCTCAAATTATTGTATGATCTTACATATAATTCATATAGTTGATCTTTCTGTCGGTGATCTCGTCGCGGATGGTCTCAATGTCCGGATCGAACGGAGCCATTGACGCCATCTTGTTCAGCGCGTCCTCCGCGCCGTCAAGATCCCATTCTTCTATCATCGAGCGGATCTCCTGCTTGATCTTATCGGCAAGCTCCACCATCATAGGATTGGCATTGTGTTTTTCCAACATTTCCGAGTTCTTTTTCTCGTCCTCACGAACAATATTAAGGTAATGCCGAAGAACAGCTGCGTTGCCGTTCTCGTCGGATATTGCGGGATCGCTGTCGGGAGCTTGCCCGATGTCGTCTCCGAGAAGCTCCTCCAGCCGTTTGATACACTCGCTGTAATTCTTCCTGCGGTGCAGCTCGGCGATCTCGTTAATTTTTTCGGCAAAGGAAATATTATCCGGCCTGTCCTTATTCGGATTCAGCTCGATCCAGCGCTTTCCGATCTGTCCGAAGCTGCGAACCATATTCGTTATATCCGCTTTATTCTTTGAAGCATTTCGGAGAGCCGCTCCGAACACATCCGCGGCTGTTTCGATCCCCTCAGGTGAGAGCTTGTTTACGGAATCAGTGAACACATCAAACTTTGTTGGTGTCTGCACGATGTCTTCAAACATACGGTTGATGCTTTCCTCGGGTTCAAAGTCCTTTGCGCTGATAAACGTAACGGTATCGATATTGTTCATCATCATCAAGATCCAGATCGTCTCGTTGTGCTTTGTGCCGTACTTTTTAATAAAGCCTGTCAGCTGAGCTGTGGTCGGATCATGTGTGATAAAGCAGTTGTTGAATATCTTAAGGTAATCGACAAGCCGTTCATCTTCTCCGGCAATAAGCGAGAGCTTTTTCAGAAAATGCTCATGCCTTTTTGTTCTGAAAACATTGCGGATAAGAAGGTCGATATAAAGCTCCCTGTTCGGCTTGTCCAGCTGATAGTACAGATCAGGCAGCTTGTTGTAATTGGTTTTCTCCATAAGAATATTTCTTACGATGAGATGCTCCTTCATAAACTTCATGTCCGGCATAAAGTCCTCAAGCGGGAAATTTTTAAGCTGCGCAGCCGCGTCGTTAAAGCGATTTCGGCTGTCGCACGCAATAAGAAACATATTGCTGATCTGCTTAAGCATCGGTATAGTCGTTTCAACACCGCAGAAGTTCAATTCCGGAGTATACAGCTTTCCGCTGCGGTAGCTTCTGTAAATATCAAGCCCGAGAACCGTCTTGTTTATTACCTCGTCATAATCCTTCAATACATAGCATGAACTTGCCCAGAAAAAGTAGATCGTACTGTCAGTGACAAGTTTCTCTTTTCTTGCGAGGTTTTCCTTGCTGAAATATTCCCTGCAGACCTTGATTATCTCTTCATGCTTGCCCATCTTGTTAAGCGTCTTGACCATTTTGTTATAATATTCGATATTTATAAGACTTTCCGGCTGACAGAACTTCATCCCCTTTTCAATATACTCCAAAGCGGTGTCATACTCCGCGCGCCATAAATAACAGTCCGCGATCTGTCCGAAGGTTGTCTCCTTGAGAGTGCCGTTTTTCTCGCCTTCCTCAAGCTCACGGAACAGCAGCTCGAGATTTCGCGCGGTTTTTTTCTCGGCAACATCAAGGAGCTTATCGCCGTCTTTATATACATATCCGTAATGGTCGGCGACGGTATTCAGATTTTTTATAGGAGTAAAATAATGGCTGAAGTTCTCATGGATCGCCTTTGTAAAACGCACACCGTCCGCGAGCGCGGTAAGCCGGTGCAGGTTGTAGCTGTTGAAGATATCCATATTTGAAAGATCGTTGTAATTTTTTACAACGATGGTGGCGGAGCCGTAATCTTTATATTCGCCCGAGTTGAAGAAATTGATCAGCTCTGTACAATCCGCAATGATCTCATCCGCGTCAAGGAACATATACCACTCGCCCTTTGCCTTGTCGAGCGTTGAGTTTCTCGCGGCTGCAAAGTCGTTTATCCACTCGAAGTGAAAAACGTTGTCGGTAAATCTTTTCGCGATCTCAACGGTGCTGTCGGTCGAGCCCGTGTCGGCAATGATAAGCTCGCTGTCGACGTTCTCCAATATCGGCTTAAGCGCGGTAAGGCACTTTTCAAGATACTTCTCCTCGTTCTTTACGATCATTCCTATTGATAAAATCATAATTTTAAAAATTCCTTTCATTTTTGAAGCTCCCAGAGCCTCTAAAAAACGTTACAGATCCTCCGGATTTTTGACCGGCGGCGTTTTTTCCTCGGTCTGCCCCGCCAGATAATCAATGCTCACATTATAAAATTTGGAGAGCTTGATATAGACCCTTATTGGAATATCCCGCTTTCCGTTTTCATAATCAGAATAGTACTGCTGTGTGGTCTCCAGAACATCGGCGATCTGCTTTTGAGTATACCCCCGATCCTCACGGATGACCCTCAGATTTTCGTAGAATGTCATTTTGTCACTCCTTGTTAAGAGCCTGTTTAGTATCTCTCAGCACGCATCTTTCTTGTATCTTTTGCGTATTTCTTCGTTGTTTTTTCTTGAAGTACATAAAGTACGTCTGCGAAAAAACGCCTCGAAATCCGCAAAATCTACCGCGAAATATGCGCACTTCGAGATTCTAAACAGGCTCTAATACTATTATAAATACATATTCAATAATGATTGACGAGTACACGACATTTCATTTATCTATAATTTATAAAAATGAGGATTTTATACAAGATTTTTATTTTGAAATATGGTACACTAATAAAGAGGATGTGAGAGTGTTGAAAAAAGAGATCAGAACCCTGGTGTTCGATGAGGAGCTTAATATCGAGGCATACAAATTTGAGGGCATTGTCCAACCGTTTCCGAATCATTTTCATGACTACTATGTGATCGGGCTTATCGAATCGGGCAAACGGCAGCTTGTCTGCAATAACGCCGAATTCGATCTGACTGCGGGGGATATGCTGCTCCTGAACCCCTCGGACAGTCACGGCTGTATTCAGACAGACGGCGGCGTGCTGGATTACCGCGCGCTGAATATAAGCAAGGATAAAATGTCAGAGCTTGCGGCGGAGATAACCGGAAACGGCGGGCTTCCGCACTTTTCGGAGAACGTTCTTCGTGACAGCGGTCTTTCGGAACGCTTTCGCAGACTGCATGAAATGATACTGAACGGCAGCGGCGAATTCGAGAAGGAAGAAATACTGCTGATCCTGCTTTCGGAGCTTATCAAGCTGTCGGGAAAGCCGTTTCTAGAGCATATATCGCGCCATGCCGCGCCGATAGAACGCGCCTGCCGCTATATGGACGAGCACTACAGCGAGCATATCACACTTGATCGGCTGTGCGAATACAGCGGGCTGAGCAAATCAACATTGCTGCGCTCGTTTTCGGAAGCACGCGGAGTAACGCCGTACCGCTATCTTCAAACGATACGCATAAACAAAGCAAAGGAGCTGCTTGAACAAGGCACAAAACCAATAGACGCGGCGCTTCTGGCGGGGTTTTCCGACCAGAGCCATTTCACAAACCTATTCGGAACGTTTATCGGCATGCCGCCCGGAACCTACAGCCGTATTTTTCGCGATAAAGAAAAGGAGAACTAAAATGAAAAATGAAAAATGTGTCATAATCGTTGACGAAAATCTGCCCGTCGGGCTTATAGCAAACACCGCCGCGATACTCGGGATAACGCTCGGTGCAAGACTTCCCGAAACAGTCGGCGGCGACGTCCGTGACGGCAGCGGTCATGTACATATAGGAATTATCGAATTTCCCGTGCCTGTTTTGAAAGCCTCCTCCGACACAATAAGCAGGCTGCGGCTTTCGCTTTACGGCAGCGAACATTCCGAACTTACTGTCGTCGATTTTTCCGACATAGCGCAAAGCTGCAAGACCTATGATGAATACATTGACAAAATAAGCGCCGCCGAGGATATACATTATTTCGGCATAGCCGTTTGCGGAGAAAAGAAAAAGGTCAGCAAGCTAACGGGAAATTTCCTGCTTCTTTAAAATGTTGATCTTTGCTGGTTTTATAATGTTGACGAGGGGCTGTTGATTTAAAAGAAATTTGCGAACCGCCGCGGAAACCGCGGCGGTGTCAGTTTTCAGATATGTTGATCTTGGCTATTTTGCCATGTTGATCTCGGCTGGTTTTATAACGTTGACGAGGAGCTGTTTATTTAAAAGAAATTTCAAAAGCGGGCAGTGCTGCGCACTGCCCTAGCCAGCCCCGCTGCACGCTTCGCGTTCCGCTGCGCCAAGCGGGACTGCTTTTTGAAATTTCTCCTGCGCGTTTAAACTGTTGATCTTGGCTTGGGCGCTTATGCTCAAATTTGGCACTCAGCTCTTAGCTAAAGTTACTTTTTCTACAGATCAGCAAAAATATTACACATTTTTAAGTGTTTTTGTCCAATTTCAAAAAGGCCTGATCATGCCAAAATTAGGTCAATACTATGGGAATGGTAGTACAACACAACATGAACGCGCTCAACGCGTACAACAAGCTCAACACCAACGTAGCAGGCC
>JAIEDJ010000372.1 GCA_029068025.1 Oscillospiraceae bacterium
CGTTATAGTATACTATACCAGAAAAAACGGCGTTTGTCAAGCGGTTTGCCCAAAAACAGCAGCTTTCAGGGCGCTTTTTGTCAATTTATCCAATTTTTATTAAAATTTTGGAAAAAGAATAAGCACATCTGTGAAAAAACAGCAAATCCTCATCCGTCAATTTCCGCAAGATACGGATTGCGGAGCTTTTCCGTTTCGAGATCGGTGCTTTCCCCGTGACCGCACAGCAAGGTATAATTTCCCCGAATACCGCGTATCTTTTGCAGCGATTCCATCATCATGCGTCCGCTGCCCGAGAATCCGTCGGTTCTGCCCGCGCTGCCGCGGAAAATAACGTCCCCCGTGAATATCACGCCAAACTGCTCGCAAAACAGCAGACAGCTCCCCGCCGTATGCCCGGGAGCCGCCATAACGCGAAACTCCACGCCGCACACCGAGAATGTTTCTCCGTCCGTGAAAACGTGATCCGGCGTTATCGGCGCGAACTCCGTGCCCTGCATGAACCACGCCCAGCTCTTGTCGGCACTCCCCAGCATTTCCGCGTCAAAGTCAGGCGCATATACTGGCGCTCCCGAAAGCGCTTTCAGCGCGGAAACCCCCGCGAAGTGGTCGAAATGCCCGTGCGTGATGACGATACCGCCGATCTCCATATCATTGGAGTCCAGCACCGCCTCCACCTCTCCCGAAGAAGCCGGATCCACCACAACAGCCTTGTTCCCATCCGCGGGGATAATATAGCAATTTGAAGCCAGCGCGCCAAGCGGAAGCCGCATTATATTTTCCATCGTATCAAACTCCTTATTTTAAAGAATTTCAAAATTCTCAATTGGCGGCACGCTTCACTTCGCTACGCTTCGTTACGCTTAGCCGTCAATTGAGAACCGGTCGAAAATTTTTCTTAAGAAAAATTTTCGACACTTTTTGAAATTCATGCGCTTTTACAATGTTGATCTTGCCGATTTATTTAAAAAATTTCAAAATTCTCAATTGGCGGCACGCTTCACTTCGCTACGCTTCGTTACGCTTAGCCGTCAATTGAGAACCGGTCGAAAATTTTTCTTAAGAAAAATTTTCGACACTTTTTGAAATTCATGCGCTTTTACAATGTTGATCTTGCCGATCGATTTAAAAAATTTCAAAATTCCCGCGTATTTAAAACATTTATCTTGACGCGAGAGCCTTTACTGCAATCACGCCTTGCCGGTTCTGTCCGCCGATACCACACCCGGGATCTTTTTCAGCCGCGCCATAACGTTCGCAAGCTGCTCCACTCCCGCGATCTCAATAGTGATAAGCAGATTTGTGTTTCCATTTTTCAGTCTGTGCATATTCATCTCGTGCATAGGGATATGATTCATCGCGATAGCCGCTGTTATATCCGCGATGACCGAGGACTTCTGCTCCGCAACGATATCGATAGTCGCGCGGTAGGTGGAATCGTCCACACCCGCCCAGCTCGCCTTGATCCAGCGCTCGCGGTTTTCCTCGCTGTCCATATTGTTGATAACATTTATGCAGTCCTGCTTGTGTATGGAAACACCGAAACCGCGCGTAACAAAGCCGATTATAGGGTCCCCGGGCAGCGGATTGCAGCACTGCGCAAACTTTATCGCGCAGTTGTCCACACCCTCGATGATGATACCCTTCTGACGAGAACGGCGGTTGGTCTGCTCGATGTTCTCCTCGGGGAGCATCAGATTCTGCTCCTTCTGAGAACGCGCCTGCGCTTCCTTTATGCGCTGAATGATCTTCGACATCATCACGCCGCCGTAGCCTATCGACGCGTACAGATCGTCCACGGAGTTCACACGCGCGCGGACCGCCGCGTCCTTGATGATCTCGGGATCAAGCGGAATGCCGTTGCGCTTGAATTCGCGCTCCAGCTCCTCTCTGCCGCATACGATATTCTCATCGCGGCGCTCCTTCTTGAACCACGAACGTATCTTTCCCTTTGCCTCGGTGGTCTTGGCGATCTCCAGCCAGTTGCGGTTGGGGCCGTAATTCGGCGAGCCGCTCGTGAATATCTCCACGATATCTCCGGTCTTGACCTGATAATCAAACGGAACCATACGTCCGCCGACCTTCGCGCCCGTCATCTTGTTTCCGACCTCGGTGTGAATAGCGTAAGCAAAGTCAATAACATTAGCACCCAGCGGCAGAGTGAACACGTCGCCCTTAGGCGAGAACACGAACACCTCGTCCTGCGCCAGATCGTTCTTGATAGCATCGGTTATCTGTTCGACGTCGTCCGCTTCCTGCTGCCGCTCCAGCAGCTGACGGATCCAGTCGAAGCGCTGCTCTCCAGCGACGCTCCCGCGCAGTCCCGCCTTGTACTTCCAGTGAGCCGCGATACCGTATTGAGCGGTGTTGTGCATCTCCAGCGTACGGATCTGCACCTCAAACGGGATACCCTCCTTGCCGATAACGGTCGTGTGCAGCGACTGATAGCGGTTGGGCTTGGGAGTAGCGATATAATCCTTGAAGCGGTACGGCAGCGGGCTGAACAGATCGTGTATAACGCCCAGCACATTATAACACTCGATGACCGACTGCACGATGATACGCACCGCGTAGATATCATATATCTCGTCAAACGGCTTGTTTTTGACATACATCTTCTTGTATATGCTGAAAATGGACTTCACGCGCCCCTCGATAACGGGCGCGGGCTTGATATCCGTGATCCTCGAGCGGATCCTTGCGGTTATGTTGTCGATAAAGCTGTCGCGTTCCTCCTTGTGAATGTCGAGCAGGCGCTCTATCTCACGGCAGCCGTAAGGGTCGAGGTAATGGATCGCAATAGACTCCATCTCCTCCTTTACGTCGCTCATACCGAGACGGTGCGCGATAGGCGCATAGAAGTTCATGGTCTCCAGCGAGGTCTTGCGCTGCTTATGCGGCGGTCTGGCGTAAAGCGTGCGCATATTATGCAGTCTGTCCGCCAGCTTTATGATGATGACGCGGATGTCCTTGGACATCGCCATCAGTATTTTGCGGATGTTCTCCGCCTGCTGCTCTTCCTTGGTGTTCAGCGGCACCTGACCGATCTTGGTGACACCGTCCACCATTAGCGCAACGTCCTCGCCGAATTTCTTTCTGATCTCGTCGAGCGTGATGTCCGTATCCTCAACAACGTCGTGCATAAGCGCGGCACATATGGTGTCGGTATCCATGCAGTAATCCAGCAGAATAGACGCGACGGACAGCGGGTGAGTGATATACTTCTCCCCCGACGAGCGCATTTGTCCCTCGTGAGCCGTATCGGCAAGAGTATACGCGCGCGTGATCTTGTCAACGTCATACTGCTTGTCGCTGGCCTTGATCTTTTTCAGCAGATCGTCAAATTTGATCGTCTTGGATAAGTCTGACATACGAACACCATCTTTCCGGTCACAGACCGCCCTGCGGCAGTCCGAGAATATATTATTGCAGCAGCTCCCGATTAAGTATCGCGATCAGCCCCTGCTTGAACAAGTCGGTCTTTTCCTTTACGGGAACTATCCTCGGGCAGCCGCCGTCTATTTGGATCATTCCCGCCTCGCAAAACGCGTCTAACGTTATGCTCAGCATACAGAAATTCACCGATCCGTCAAACACCGCCAGCTCCTCGGGCGTTTTCCTGCCGCCGCTTTTCTTGATGAGATCATAGATCTTCATCAGTTCCTCACGCGACTGAGGAACTACTCTCGGCGCAAGCCGCTTGTCGCAGCCCTCGCCGCGCCGTATCTCCTCATAAACGCGGCTCGCCGCAAAGAATCTGTCCTCGCGGAAGCCCTCCGGACGATAGTCCGAAAGCCTTAATTGAACGCTCTCATTGCCGTTGTATTCGTTGATCTCGGCTGACGCGGCAATATCTATCCTTTCGCCGACCTCGGGAAAAAACTTCGCAAACGGCAGCTTAAAGCTGATAACACGCAGCACAATGCCGTCGTTTTCGATCTCGAAGGACGTGTATTTCCCGTCGCTCAGCGAACGCTTTGACTTTACCGTGCAGCCCCTCAGCAGAAAAACCGGGACCTCGTTTCGCTCCCCGAACGGCTCAAGCAGCGCCAGCTTCTTCACGTTTTCAAGCGTGAGCTCGTGCCCCGTTATCTCGCCGTCAATAAGCATACCCGGAGACGGCATTTTCGGATAATTACCGTTTGCGTACTCATGTATCAGCCTTGTGAATTCCCCGACCATATCCGCCGGGAGCGAAAAACCGCCCGCGCCCGTGTGACCGCCGAATCTCGTCAGCACCCCGCCGCACGCCGCAAGCATTTTATAGATCGAAAAGCCGTCTATGCTTCTCGCCGACCCGCGCGCCTCGCCGTTCCGTGACGAGATCATAACGACCGGCTTGCCGTATCTTTCAAGGATCCTCGCGCAGACGATACCGACCACTCCGTTGTGCCAGCCCTCGCCCGAGAGCACGATAACGCGCTGTTTTAACAGCAGCGGATCCTCGGCGATCTGCTTTTTCACGTCGTCCAGGATCTTGTTTTCTTCCTCGCGGCGCTTTGCGTTAAGCTCCGACAGCTCCTCGGCTATTCTTCCGGCAGTGTCGCTGTCATCCTCGCACAACATAAGCCTTACCGCCTTGTCCGCCGTGGAGATACGCCCCGCCGCGTTGATACGCGGACACACCGTAAACGCCAGATCGGTAGACGTGATATTCCCGCAGCCGCGCCCCGCCGACCTTATCAGCTGAGCCAGACCCGCGTTCTGCTCATTTCGTATGCTCTCCAGTCCGCGCTGAACGATAAAGCGGTTCTCGCCCTTAAGCGGCATAACGTCGCCGATAGTTGCGACAGCCGCGAGATCCGCGTATCTGTCAAGCACAAAATCCTCGTCGCCCTCCAGCGCGATCAACAGCTTCAATACCACACCCGCGCCGCACAGCTCCTTAAACGGCGACATATCGTCAGCGCGGTTCGGATCGACGCACGCGGCGCACTCTGGCAGCTTTTCTCCGGGCTGATGGTGATCGGTAACAGCAAGCTCCACACCGTTTTCCTTAAGAAACCGCGCCTCTTCTATTGCCGAAATGCCGTTATCAACGGTAATTATAAGCTCCGCGCCCCGATCAACGAGCTTTTTCAGCGCTTCGATATTCATTCCGTAGCCTTCGCTGCGGTCGGGTATGTAGAAATCCACGTCTGCGCCCTGCGCCTCCAGATAACCGTACAGCATAGCGGTCGCCGCCGTGCCGTCACAGTCGTAGTCGCCGTAGACCACGATCTTCTTATCTTCGTTCAGCGCGTTCTCGACGACCTCCACAAGGCTTTTCATATCGCTCAGCAGAAACGGGTCTGAGAGCTTTCCGCAGGAGAAGAATTCCCTTGCGAGATCCATTGAAACTATCCCGCGCCTTATCAGAATCCCGCCGAGAAAGTCCCCGAATTCACGTACTATCTCACTTTCGGGACTTATCGGCGACTCGGATACGATCCATTTTTTCAATACGATGCTCCTTATTTAAAAGAATTTCAAAATTCGCACTTGACTGCACGCTCTGCTCCGCGCTTTGCGCTCCGCTCCGCTTAGCAGCCAAGTGCGAACCGGTCGAAAAAATTTTTTTATTATTTGTTAAAATTTTTTCGACACTTTTTGAAATTCACTGCTCTATCGTGCGAATATCTTGGCGTAAAATCCTTTGCTACGCGTTTATCGTGTTGATCTCAGCTTAGGCACTTTGTGCCGTTTTTGTCTCGTTGACCTCGGCTGGTTTTATAATGTTGACGAGGGCTGTTGATTTAAAAAAAATTTCAAAACCGGCGGGCAAAGACCGCCTAGCCGATCCCCCACGGCTACGCTCCGTGAGCGTTTTGCGAAGCATAATGCGTGCACTCCGCTCCGCCGCGTGGAACCGCTTTTTGAAATTTCTCCTGCGTGTTTAAAACGTTGTTCTTGGCGTAAGATCCTTTGCTGCGCGTTTACCATGTTGATCTCTGCGTGAGAGCCTTTGTTGCGCCGCAGCAACTAACTGCTAGCAACTATTCCCTAATAACTATCAGACCGCCAGCTCCGCCTTTTCGCCGAGTTCATCCTTGTACTTTTCAAGCAGCGGCTTAACAAGCTCGTTCAGAAATTCCTCTGTCTGTTCCGGAGCGCGGCCAACATAAAGCTCGGGCTTAAGCAGCTCCGCGATCTCGCCCTCCGTTATCTTAAACTCGGGATCATCCGCTATCCGCTTAGGAAGGTCGCACTCGCCGCCCTGCTTTATCACAAGCGCCGCCGCCTGAGAGTGAACGCGGAGCTTCTCGTGCAGCTCCTGGCGGTTGCCGCCGTTCTCCACGGCTCTCATCATGATATTCTCCGTCGCCATAAACGGCAGCTTTGCCATAAGGCGGCGCTTTATCATCTCGGGATATACCTCAATACCGTCTGTGACGTTCATCATTATATTGAGTATAGCGTCCACGGCAAGGAAGCCCTCCGCCACGGAAACGCGCTTGTTAGCGCTGTCGTCAAGCGTTCTCTCAAACCACTGAGTGCCCGCCGTAAACGCGGGGTTCAGCGAATCTATCATCACATACCGCGCAAGCGAGGTGATACGCTCGCTGCGCATGGGATTGCGCTTATACGGCATAGCCGACGAGCCGATCTGATTCTTCTCGAACGGCTCCGCAAGCTCCTCAAAATTCTGGAGCAGACGCAGATCGTTGCTGAATTTCGAGCAGGTCTGCGCAATTCCGCTGAGGGTTGCCAGCACCTGGCTGTCAACCTTGCGCGAATAGGTCTGACCGCTCACGGGAACGCACTCCGAGAATCCTATCTCCTCGGCGATGGATTTCTCCAGCGCCTTGATCTTTGCGGAATCGCCGCCAAACAACTCCACAAACGACGCCTGTGTGCCGGTAGTCCCCTTCTGACCAAGCAGCTTGAGATTCGCGATACGGTATTCCACTTCTTCAAAATCCATCAGCAGCTCGTTAATCCACAATGCGGCACGCTTTCCGACGGTAGTCGGCTGAGCGGGCTGAAGGTGGGTATACGCGAGACACGGCATATTTTTATACTCTTCGGCGAATTTTGCAAGATTCGCCATTACGTTAAGAAGCTTTTTACGGACAAGCAGCAGCGCGTCGCGCATAATGATAATATCGGTATTATCGCCGACATAGCAGGATGTAGCACCGAGGTGTATGATGCCCGCCGCCTTGGGACACTGCTGACCATAGGCGTAGACGTGGCTCATAACGTCATGGCGCACCTCTTTTTCACGCGTCTCGGCAACGTCGTAGTTTATATCGTTTACATGAGCCTCCAGCTCCTTTACCTGCTCCTCGGTGACGGGCAGACCGAGCTTCATTTCACCGCGCGCGAGAGCGACCCAGAGCTTTCTCCAGGTGGTGAACTTCTTGTCCGCGGAAAAGATGAACTGCATTTCACGGCTTGCATAGCGTGTGCAGAAGGGGCTTTCATAGGAATCGTAATTTTTCGGCATATCCGTAACTCCTTATACAGTATAGTTTTAATACTTATCCCGCTTAGAGTTTCCTAAAAAAGATAGGCAACTGTGCGGAAAGAGCCGCAATTTTTCAACAATCTAAAGCGGGAGTAGTATAACATAATATACATTGTATCACATTTTGACAAATTATACAAGTGCTTGAATCAACAAAGATACCCAATAATTTCAAGAAGTTTTTGTTTTTCGGCGAATTTAACAAAATTTCACGATATTTTTAAGACATAATCACCAAACCAAAAACAGGTCGCAAAGCGCCCCAGCTTGTATACCCCTCTCTCGGGGAAAGGGGGAGAAAAAAGCGGGGCTCCGGTCTGTCGGTCAACCCCCTCTGTCACTCCGTGACATCTCCCCTCCCGGGGAGTCACCCGCACCCCGAAGGGACGAAGTCCCGAAGCTAGCAATGAGCGTTTGTGCGTAGCACAAATGCCATTGCGTTTAACAAAACGGTCTACCGTTTTGTTAAACCGCGCCAAGGGCGCCGGTCTGTCGGTCAACCCCTCCGTCACTTCGTGACACCTCCCCCGCCCGGGGAGTCACCTTTGGAATCCCGAAAAAGAACATTTTCTACTGAC
Source organism: Oscillospiraceae bacterium (assembly GCA_029068025.1). GTDB lineage: Bacteria > Bacillota > Clostridia > Oscillospirales > Ruminococcaceae > CAG-115. Next base: position 8,029 of record JAIEDJ010000372.1, read on the forward strand.
TGAAACAGGGCGCAGAAGCGCCCCATTCTTTAATATCAATTATATTCTGTCCGTAATAAATTCCAGAATATCCGCCATGACCTCATTGCGGTTAAGCTCGAATATCAGCTCATGTCTTGCCTCGCGGTATATTCTGAGATTAACATCGCAGCCGTGCTTTGAATACTTCTCGACCGCCTTGCGCACTCCGTTTCCGTATTCCCCGATAGGGTCCATCCCTCCGCTGATGAACAGCATCGGAACATCCGTAGGCGTGTTCTCGATAACGGGCTTGCTGTTGCAGCAGAGCAAAGCGTTCAGCAGATCACGGAAGCCCGCTATCGTAAATGTGAAGTTGCACTTAGGATCGGCATTGTATTTGTCGACGTTCGCGTCATCGCGCGAAAGCCAGTCGTTGCGTGTGCGGAAATTGGCAGTGCGCAGATTGAACATACCGAAAACCAGCTTTGCGCCGAATTCGTGACGATAAAGATCCCCGTGATTTTTCGAGATCAGATCGATCACCTTGCGCAACGGCGCGGAGCCTGTCATTCCGCCCGCGGTTCCGCTGATAATAACGCCCGTCCACTTGTCCGCGATATACTTTGAAAAATATATCCTCGCGATAAAACTGCCCATGCTGTGTCCCATCAGAAAATGCGGGATATCCGGGAACTTCTCGTTCACAACGCGCTTCATTCTGTGCAGATCGCGCACCATATTTATATATCCGCGCTCCGTGCCGAAATATCCGAGCATATCGTCTCCCGTAATGGAATTTCCGTGACCGATATGGTCGTTTCCGCACAGCGCGATATCGTTTTCACACAAAAACTCCGCGAATTCCTTGTAGCGTTCTATATACTCGCACATACCGTGCGACAGCATAATGACCGCCTTGGGATTTTCGGGCGTGTAGATGTAAAAACGCACGTCGCAGAGACCGCTCGCGCTCGGAAACGTTCCGGTGATTTTTTTCATTTATATTATCCTCCTTAGGTTTTGTATGGTATTATAACAAAAGTGTTAAGCTGCTTGTACAGACTTAACACTTTTTTATTATGCGGTTGTGGATCGCCCTTAATCCTGCAAAGTTTCGTTGACGCGCTTGATCTCTTTTTCGATCGCCCTTTTTAAATCATCTTTTCTATCAGCTTCCAAAAGCTCTAAGAAGTGTTCAAGTGTGATCAACTCTTTACGCAGATCGTTCTTGAATTGAATATCGGTTTGTCCCATTTTTACCACCCCTTTTTATAAATTATCGTTATCTATATTATAACACAGGTCTGTAAAGATGTCAAGTCTGTATTCGGTTTTCAAGGTACTATGGTTTTAATCCTGCGGGTTGACCTCTATCCCCCAGCCCTCAAGCTTTTTTAAAAGCTCCCCGGGCGGGTCAAGATACATATTGAACGTGATCCCCTCCAGATTCGGGAACTGCTTTATCTCGCGCTCGCTTATATCCGTCACGGCAAACATCGCGCCGTCGTCAAACTCATCAAAATCCAGCCACAACGGGATCATGTGGTAATAAACGCTCATCTCCTCGCCCGTGTACAGATAACGGATCTCAGGAGCTAATGAACGCGGTATTTTCAGCTCCGTGAAAAACTTTGTTCCGCGTTCGATAAACAGCTTTATACGCGCTATGCACTCCTCGTCGGATATTGTGTCAATATCCGCCTTGTATTTTTCAAGAAAATCGTCGCCGCCGGTGTACGGCTCGCCAAGCAGCTCCATCTCATACATCAGAACCTCGATGACCATCAGCTTGAACGGAAGATTATCAAATTCAAGAAACTCATTTTCCATTATAATTCACTGCCTCCAGACGGTAGATCGGCTGCCCGAGATCACTGAACCGCTTTTCATACTCGGTGATAA
>JAIEDJ010000373.1 GCA_029068025.1 Oscillospiraceae bacterium
GTTCAAGACCGAGGTTGGTATTCAGAAGCGTTTCGTAGCCCTCGCGTCCGCCCCAGAAAACATAGCCGGCGCCGCCTAGCTTTACGGTGAGGTCGATAGCCTTCTTGATCTGTGCAGCCGCAAACGCGAACACATCCGCGTCGGGAGCGGTTCCCGCGCCGTGCATATAGCGCGGATTGTTGAAGCAGTTGGCGGTTCCCCAGAGGAGCTTCTTACCGGACTTGTCCATCAGCTCTTTCAGAAGATCGGAGATCTCATCAAGACGGGCGTTGGTCTCCTTCAAGGATCCCGCTTCGGGAGCGATGTCTCTGTCATGGAAGCAGTAGTAGTCGATCGAGAGCTTGTCCATAAGCTCAAAAGCGGCGTAAGCCTTGTTCCTGGCGATCTCCATGGGATCGCTGCCGCCCCACTTCTTGTCGGCAGTCCCCACGCCGAACATATCGGTACCGTCGCCGCCCATGGTATGCCACCATGAGAGCGCGAACTTGAGCTGCTCGCGCATCGGCTTTCCGCATATTACTTCGTCCGGGTTATAATACTTGAACGCAAGCGGGTTGGCGGATGCCTTGCCCTCATATTTGATCTTCGGAATATTGAAAAACTCGCCCATGTGAAATTTCCTCCTAAAATTTTCGATCGTAATACATCGGTCAAGATGCTATTACTATTTTAATATATTTTCAAGTTTTTGTCAATAGAGACCTTGAGGATTTTGGAAAAAATGATTTGATCGGTGAGATCTCAAATTCCGCGGCTGCCGTCCGGCGTTTGGAAAAGAACGGCGAACAGCTCGAGAAGAGCGCGGTTAAGGTCGCCGTTGTCAGATGTTCCGCAGCATAAAAATATGATAAAAAAACCGCCGCATAAAGCCGGGATTTTGGCTTTGTGCGGCGTTTCTGTATTTACTTTATCCACTGTTTGTTGACAATCGGCTTGCCATGACCGAAGAAAACAGTTCGACTGCCGAGTGCCGAGATCTTTTTTGCGCTTTCGAGCATTTCTTTTTTATTATGATACAGCATGGATACTGTGGGATAGAACATATTCATTAACGCATCGCCGATTATCAGGTGCTTAGTCTCCACGTCTATCCCGATCGAGCCGTCGGTGTGTCCGGGAAGCTCAATGATACGCGCGTCTATCCCGTATTCCGACAGGCTGTCGCCTTCGTGAAGAAATACTGTTGGTTTGAACGGCGGCATGGCGCGTTTTGAAAAATCTTTAAGTGATACGGATAAAACGATCTTTCCCAAAAATGTGTCCGAGTAAAGCTGCTGAGCGTTGTTGGAGCTTATAAGATCAACATCCTTTTCACTCATCGCGATGGGGATGCCGAGCCTTTCGGATATCTCTGCGGCGTTTTCGGCATGGTCAAAGTGCGCGTGTGTCAGCACGATGAGTTTTACATTATATCCGCGGCAGGCTTCCAGCACCTTTGCCGCATATTCCTTCTTGCCGGTATCGATCAGCACTCCCGAGCTTCCGTTTTCGATGATATAGCAATTGCCGTTGCCGCACTTTATTCTGTGGATTTCGGTCATATTTGTTCCTTCCGTTTGTGTAATTTCTTAAACAAAACCGCCCGTGAATAACTCACGAGCGGCTTTTCCATTATAAATGGAGCTGATAATCAGAGTCGAACTGATGACCTCATCCTTACCAAGGATGTGCTCTACCAACTGAGCTATATCAGCATATGATTGAAAATATTTCGACAAAATACTTGGCTGCCTGTCCGGAAACGCGTCCTTGAATGGCAACAATGATATTATATCACAGTCGATTTGATTTGTCAAGAGGTTTTTTAAAAAAAATTCTATTGATTTTTTTTCGGGTTTGTGGTATAATTAAAATATATTTTTCATAATGGGGAGGAGTGCTTGTGAGATTGGTAAATATTGGATTCGGAAACGCGGTCAACGCCGATAAGATCGTGGCTGTTGTAAGTCCCGAGGCGGCTCCCGTTAAACGTATAGTCCAGACGGCAAAGGACAGCGGTTCGGCTATTGACGCGACCTGCGGAAGAAAGACCCGCTCCGTCATAATCTGCGACAGCGGTCATGTGGTTCTCTGTGCGCTCCAGCCCGAGACGCTTGCCGACAAAACAGCGGAATGACTGCCGCGCTTTTTACAAAAACAACGAGGTGACTTATATGAACGAAAAGGGCTTGCTGTTCGTGGTTTCCGCGCCTGCCGGCTGCGGTAAGGATACGATATTGAACGAAGCGTTCAAGAAAACGGACAAGGCGGGGTATGCCGTGTCCGCGACTACGCGCGCTCCTCGTGAGGGCGAGGTGAACGGCGTTCACTATCACTTCCTCACGCGTGAGGAATTCGAGAAAAAGATCGCCGAGAAGGAAGTCATCGAATTCACCGAATACTGCGGCAACTATTACGGTACTCTGCGCAAGAGCGTGGACGACCTTATATCCAGTGGAAAGGACGCGATCCTAAAGATAGAGGTGGAGGGCGCGATGAATATCCGCCGTATGTTCCCCGAAGCCTGTCTGGTGTTTATCCTGCCCCCGAGCTGGGAGATTCTTGAGGAACGTCTGCGCGGGCGCGGCACGGAATCCGAGGAAACTATCGCGGCGCGTTTGCGTCAGGCGCGCACCGAGGTCACATTTGCCGAGAATTACGATTATCTTATCGTCAATGATAAGCTGGACGAGGCTGTGGACGACCTTCTGGCTGTCCTGCGTGCGGAGAAACTGCGGCGTTCGCGGCTGGACAAGCTGATTGAAGGCTTCAGATCGTGAGCTTTTACAGGCAGATCGCGCTGGTCGCAGTCGAAAACACGCACTTTTCATTTGATATGCTGTTTTCGTATGAGGTACCCGATATGTTTTTCGGGCAGATAGTCCCGGGGAAGCGCGTTGTCGTGCCGTTCGGGCGCGGAGACAAAAAGCGTATTGGTCTGGTGTTTAAGATGTCCGACGAGATCCCCGAAAAAAAGTGCAAATATATTTTCGGGGTGGTCGACAATGAGCCTGTGATCTCCGAGGAACTGCTTAAGCTCTGCGAATGGCTCAGCGAAAACACGTTCTGCACATATTACGACGCGTTCCGCGCTATTTTGCCGCCCGGGTTGGGGTATTCACTGAAACGCCGCGTTACGCTTAAAAAGGATTTTGACGGCGCGTTGACGCCGATGGAGCAGACGTTTATCGAGCAGCTGAAAAAAGCCGACAAAGCCGCGTTTGACGCGCTTATAGCGGGCGGCGGAGCTATGGTAGATACTCTGACGAAAAAGGGGGCACTTGCGGAGGACTGTGTCGCAAAGCGGCGTGTCGGCGACGAGAGCGTTCAGATGGTGCGTATTTCTGAGGACTATGACCATGAAATAAAGCTCACCGCAAAGCAGCGCGCCGTGATGGAGCTGCTTGAGGAAACGGGCTGCGCGTCGGTTCACGAGATATGCTATAACTGCGCTGTGACGGCGGCAGTCGTTAAGCTCATGGTTGAGAAGAACATTCTCGAACGGTTTGAACAGACGGTTTTCCGCACGGAGGGAAATGTTTCCGCGACGGAGGATCCAGGGGATATAGTGTTTTCGCCAAAGCAGCAGGATGTCTATAACGGCATACTTGCTCTCATGAACGACCCGGAGCCGCGATGCGCCTTACTGCGCGGCGTTACGGGAAGCGGAAAGACTTCTGTGTTTATACGGCTGATAAACGAAGCGGTCAAACAGGGGAAGTCCGCGATCATGATGGTGCCAGAGATCTCGCTTACTCCGCAGATGGTCGGGAAGTTCCGGCGGCTGTTCGGCAGCGAGGTCGCGATAATGCACAGCGCGCTTTCAATAGGCGAACGCGCCGACGAATATCGGCGTATTCGCGAGGGCAAGGCTCATATCGTGATCGGTACACGAAGCGCGGTGTTCGCGCCTGTGCAAAATCTTGGGATAGTCGTTATCGACGAGGAGGGCGAAGGCTCTTACAAGTCGGAAAGCTCGCCGCGCTATCACGCGCGTGACACAGCAAAGCAGCGCTGCTTCGCGCATAACGCGCTGCTGCTTCTCGCCTCGGCTACGCCGTCACCCGAGAGCTGCTATTACGCTAAAACGGGACGGTATTCGCTGTTTGAGATCGATGAGCGCTACAACAACGCGGTGCTGCCAGAGGTGTATATCGTGGATATGGCAAAGGAGCGGCAGAACGGCAATATGTCAACGTTTTCCATGCCTCTGCTCGACGAGCTTGCGGTCAATCTTGAACGCAGAGAGCAGTCGATACTTCTGCTGAACAGGCGCGGCTACCGCACGAGCGTGCGCTGCCTTGCCTGCGGAAAGCCGCTGGAGTGTCCGAACTGCTCGATGCCGCTTACCTATCACAAGGTGAACGACAGCGTGATCTGCCACTGCTGCGGATATATGCGCAGGCTGGATTCTGTCTGTCCGAAATGCGGCGGACGATTCTTCGATATGAAAGGCGAGGGTACGCAGCTTATTCAAGACGAGCTTTCGGTGATGTTTCCGAAGGCGAGGATACTCAGAATGGACGCGGATACAACGTCATCGAAGGGCGCGTTTGAACGTGAATTCGGCGCGTTCGGCAATGGCGAGTACGACATCATGGTCGGAACTCAGATGATTGCCAAGGGGCTGGATTTTCCGAACGTCACGCTGGTGGGCGTGCTGAAAATCGACAATTCGCTTTATGCCGCTGATTTTCGGGCATATGAGCGGACATTCTCACTGATCACGCAGGTGGTCGGCAGGTCGGGGCGCGGAGGAAAGCGCGGCAGAGCGCTGCTCCAGACGTTCTCGCCCGATCACTTTGTCATAAATCTGGCGGCGAATCAAAATTATCCCGATTACTATAATGAGGAGATCGAGCTTCGCAGGGCGCAGTTTTATCCTCCGTTCTGCGATATCACGGTGTTCGGGTTTGCGTCTGCTTCAAATGAGCGGTGCGGCAATGCGGCGCGGAAATTCGCCGGAATGCTGCCGAGGCTCGCGGAGCCTTATGGGAACCGCGTTCCTATGCGGATATTGGGCCCTGCGCCGAATACTGTCGGAAAGGTGAACGGACGATTTAGGTTCTCGCTGATCGTCAAGTGCTCCAACAGCCGCGCGTTCAGGGCGGTGGTGCGCGAGGCTATGAAGCTAGCGTATGACGACAAGGATTTTGATAATGTGACTTTCTATGCCGATATAAACGGTTACATAGACGGATAGCCGGTAATTCCGGCAGTTGACCGGGATTGGCTTTGCGCGGTATCTGATAAGACGTTTTCGGCAAGGGAAAACTATTTTGTATAATTTGGTATTATGTTTTTAATAACTGCTTGACAAGTTCAATGTAATGTGGTATAGTGAACTTGTCGGCAAAAAATAAACATACGGCAGGGCAGCGTTTGCCAAGATCAACGTTATATATGCGCTGCAAAGCAATGCAAGCAAAGATAAACGTTTTAAATACGCAGGCAATTTGCGAAAGCAAGCGGCGCGTCGCGATGGGCGGAGCGACGAAGGAGCGGAGCACAGCGTGACGGGTCGCTTGGCTAGGGATAAGCGAGCGAAGCGAGTGCAGACCGTTTCGCAAATTGCAAATTCAAATAAGGAAGGTTCTCAGATGGCTTTAAGAGAGATAATGAAATTCGGAGACGATATTCTTCGGAAGAAGTGCAGAACAGTCACAGCGTTTGATGACAAGCTCGCAACGCTGCTGGATGATATGGTGCAGACGCTCGCAAGCGCCGACGGCGTGGGGCTTGCAGCTCCGCAGGTCGGGATACTGCGCCGTGTGGTCGTGGTGGATATCCGCGATGGAAAAGGTACGTTTGAGCTTGTGAATCCCGAGATAATCTCCAGCGAGGGAAGTCAGCTCGGAGATGAGGGATGTTTGTCCGCTCCAGGCGAATGGGGCAGAGTTGAACGCCCGATGAGGGTCACTATCAAGGCGTTCGATCGCCACGGCAAGGAGTTCACCGTAAAGGGGGACGGGCTGCTTGCCCGCGCCTTCTGCCACGAGGTGGATCATCTTGACGGCATCCTGTTTACCGACAGGATCAAGCCCGGGCTTCCGAAAGGGTGATCGGATGATCCGTGAAATTGTGAAATTCGGTGCGCCTGTTCTTCGTCAGAAGTGCGAGGAAGTGACCAAGTTCGATAAAAATCTCGGCAGGATCCTTGATGATATGTATGAGACTATGAGGGACGCGGACGGCGTAGGGCTTGCCGCGCCGCAGATCGGTCTGCCCGCACGGCTTATCGTGATCGACGTGGATAGACGAATTGAGATCGTGAACCCTGTGATCGTGTCGATGTGGGGAAAGCAGTTTGAACCCGAGGGCTGCCTGTCATGGCCGGGAAAGCGCGGTATAGTGAAGCGTCCCAAGCACGTGCGCGTCAAGGGGTTGGATCGCTACGGCAAGCCCGTCAAGTTCCGTGCGAAGGATCTGCTGGCAAGGGCGTTCTGCCATGAGATAGACCATCTCAACGGGATCCTCTTTGAGGATAAGGTGTTGGAATGGGTAGAAGATGAACCGGAGGATCAAGAGGGGGAATAATAACAATGAAGGTTGTATTTATGGGAACTCCCGACTTTGCGGTGAACAGTGCGTCGGCTATAAAGGCGGCGGGACACGAGATCCGCGCGGTCTTTACTCAACCCGACAGGCCTAAGAACCGCGGCAAGCAGATCGCCACATCTCCAGTCAAGGATTTCGCTGTGGAAAACAATATCCCCGTGTATCAGCCTCTTTCACTGAGGAAGGGCGAGGATGCGGAGAATTCGATAAATGTACTGCGGGAGATCGCGCCCGATGTTATTGTCGTAGTGGCTTATGGGCAGATACTTCCGAAGGCTGTGTTGGAGCTGCCGAAATACGGCTGCGTGAATGTCCACGCGTCGCTGCTGCCCGAATACCGCGGCGCCGCGCCTATTCAGCGCTGTATCCAGGACGGCGCGGAACGCTCGGGAGTGTGCACAATGCGCATGGACGAGGGTCTGGACACGGGCGACGTGATCATGCGGCGCGAGATGGAGATACCCGACGATATGACAGGCTCTCAGCTGTGGGAGCTGCTTGCTCATACAGGCGCGGAGCTGATATGCGAAACGCTTGAGCGGCTGGAAAACGGCACTGCTGAGTTTACCAAGCAGCCTGCGGAGGGCACTTATGCGAAGATGATCTCTAAGGATGAGCTGCGGCTGGACTTCACTAAGTCCGCAAGGGACGTGTATAATTTTATCCGCGCTATGGCGGACGCTCCGTGCGCGTATACAATGCTTGACGGAAAGCGTCTCAAGGTGTGCCGCGCAAGGCTGTCCGAGTCAAGATCGGAGCTTGAAGCGGGGGCGGTCGCGGACAATAAAGCGCTGTCTGTGGTGTGCGGGGACGGTATGTGCGTTGAGTTCACAGAAGTTCAGCCTGAGGGCGGCAAGCGAATGACGGCAGACGCTTTTCTGCGAGGAAAGAAGTTAGAGCCGGGGACTGTCTTGGAATAATCTGCGAAAAAGCAAGAAATAATTTGTGCAGGATGATGAAATGAAAGGAAAACGGTATGGCGGACGCTCGATCTACTGTGGTAAAAATGCTGCTGAAAATGGAAAGCGGCGGTTCGTACTCTAATATTCTGTTGGATTCGGCGCTGAACGAATCGGGTTTGTCGGAGCGCGACAAGGCGTTTGCGGCGGCGTTGTTTTACGGCGTGACCGAGCGGAAGATGACGCTGGATTTCATTATCGTGCAGTACTGCACGACGGAGCTTTCATCGCTCAAGCCCGAGGTCAGGACAATATTGCGGTGCGGAATATATCAGATCATGTATATGAAGTCGGTGCCCGACAGCGCCGCTGTGAACGAGAGCGTGAAGCTCTGCAAGAGGATGAAGCAGTTTGGTGCGGCGGGGCTGGTGAACGGGCTGCTGAGGAATTTTCTGCGGAGCGATAAGCGAGTTGACTATTCGGGGTTAAACTCGGTGGAGCGGCTGGCGATGGAGTATTCCGCGCCGAAGTGGATCGCGCGGAAATTCCTTGAGGAATACGGCGAGGAGAACGCGAAAAAGGCGCTTAAAGCGTCGGTCGGCGCTCCGCCGGTATATGCGAGGGTAAACACTGTCAAGGTCAGCGACAGCGAGCTTGTGGACGCGCTGAGAAAGGAAGGTGTTACAGCGGAGATCAATCCGCGCCTTGCGGGGTGCGTCCGCATTGAGAAAACGGGTGGCCTTGAAAAGCTGGACGCGTTCCGTAAGGGGCTGTTCCACATTCAGGACGTGTCAAGTCAGCTGTGCTGTCATACGCTTCGTCCGATAGTAAACGAAACGGTGCTTGATATCTGCGCCGCGCCCGGAGGAAAGTCCTTCACTTTGGCTGAGCTGATGGGAAACGGCGGAAGGGTCATCGCGATGGATCTCTATGAGCAGCGCGTAGGGCTTATCGAAAAAGGCGCGGCACGGCTTGGGCTCAGGATAGTTGAGGGGCGTGTCAATAACGCGTCGCGCTTCAACGAGGAGCTGCCGATGGCGGACAGAGTACTGTGTGACGTACCTTGCTCGGGACTGGGAGTGATCCGAAGAAAGCCCGAGATCAAGTATAAGGACGAGAACGAGTTTGAGGAGCTGCCGCGGCTTCAAAAAGCCATTCTGGACGTTTCGGCGGGATATGTCAAGGTCGGCGGAACATTGGTTTATTCTACGTGTACGTTATCGCGTGCGGAGAATGACGAGGTTGCCCAAGAGTTTGTTGAATCGCACCCGGAGTTTTCTCCGATAGTGCAGCCGATCCCGTATGCCGATGCGGAGAGCAGCTACAAGCGCGCGTTCTTCCCGGAGGAGGACGGCGGAGCCGGTTGTTTCGCGGCGTCGTTCAGGCGGATTATATAAGGGG
>JAIEDJ010000374.1 GCA_029068025.1 Oscillospiraceae bacterium
CACGACAGTCGCCGAGGGCGTTGAGACTAAGGAACAGCTCGGATTTCTGCGCACTTGCGGCTGCGAATTGATACAGGGATTTTTGTTTAACAAGCCGCTTCCCGAAGCCGATTTCCGCGAGGCGCTGAAAAACTCCGCCGAGATGCCGCAGACCGAGGATATCCTGCTCACGCTGCCGCCCGCGAGCGCAACTCAGCTTCTGCTGAACGCGGTGTTCAAGCGTTTTCCTCTCGTGATACTCAGCAACCTCAGCCGCAACAGCTTCTATATGATGGCATACGACAGCTTTTCAACACGTTCCTGTCCGTCTACGGGCGTGTATACGGAGCTTATCGTTCACGGCGCGTCCACGATGCACCCGGAGGACAAGCAGCTTTTCTCCGATACGTTTGATGTTGAGGATCAGATCCGGTCATATGAGAACGGTCAGCGCGAGCGCGCGGTGGTCACGCGCCAGCTCGGCGATGACGGTGTTTACCGCAAAGTTGAGACCACGAATTATTACATGAAAAACCCCGCGTCGGAGGATATTCTGGCTATAACTCTTTCGAGAGCTGTTGAATAAAACCGAAACCTTAATGAAGCGAAAAACCGCGTCAAGTTTTTTCTTGACGCGGTTTTTATTATTTGAAATTATCGAGAAATTCCGCATACTCCGGATATTCGGGCTTTATCTTTTCGCAGACTTTATGCGCGTAATTCAAGTGCCGTTTAAGGTATTCGGAGTACATCTCCGTTCTGTTCGCGAACTGCCCTGGAGTGCCGCGCAGAACGTCTATCGCGATAAGGATAAGCTGTTTTTGTCTTAACATATTGCGCGGATTTGCGGACGTAAAATAATATTGTCTTTCAAGCCGTTTATCCGAGAAAATTTTATCGATAACCAAGCTGTCAAAAAACTGCCAGTCGTGATCGGCGGGATCGGTTTGAAAAGCCTTTAACAATTCCCGGTGAACCGGCTCCGAGATCAACTCGGACGGCGGAATATACTGTACAAGATCTTCCTTGTTGTACTTTCCTTTCCACCGAACCTCGCGGAGCTTTGTGCATTTTTGCGAGAAGATCTCGTTATGAGCACTGATATAATAATCGATCTCCAGCTTTTCAAGTTCCGGATCGTTGAACGCGTGCTCGTGCAAAGTCAGAAACAGCTTGGTAGTTATTTTGAGCGACTTAACGCCGAAGTGTACATATCCGCTCGGAATAAACTGGTGACGGAAAGCAACTCCCGCGAACTCAACAAGCAGTTCATCGCCGTTTTGCTTAATGGGTCTGAGAAGTCCCGGATAAGGGCTGCCGTCCGTGTATTTAACGACTGATTTTTTCCCGAAATAATAACCCTCTTGTCCGCGGCTGACCGTTATATTATATATAAAAGGCTGCTCGGGGATCGCGTTTTGCAGATCAAGCCCCGTACATTCGCTGAGATCAAGGCTACAGCTGGCGAAGAGCGAGTAGCGCTTGAACGTTACGTATACTTTAGGAAGCTTTACCTTAGCGCCTCGTCCCACAAGCAGAATATCGAGGAATTTTTCGTCGTTTTTTGTTGCGATCAGCTTGTAATTATTGTGAAGCGGAGTGTGGATGAATGCACTTCCGTTGATTAACCGCACAGGTTTTCTCGTTGAAAAGCCTTTCAGTCCGCTTGCCTCAAAAGCGCGGCATGCAACACAGGACAGGCTGTCGGGAAACTTGATATATTCGAGCGACTTGCAGCCGAAAAAGGCTTCTTTTCTGATCCACCAAACCGTATCGGGCAGAATAATATGCTCCAGATTTACGCAGTAAAGAAACGCGTACTGCGGGATCTCATCAAGTCCGCTTCCGAAGATCACCTCGCGGACAGTACTTCGCGAAAACAGATCTCTTCCGGCTTTCATTACGCCGTTTGGAATTTGCACGCGGTCAAGCTGTGTATTCATAAACGCTTTGGCGCTCAATTCATTGACGTGCTTGCCGCCGATCTTATGCGGTACGATCAAGTCGCGTTCCTTGCCGTGATAATTGGTAATTCTCACAGACTTTGATTTCTTTTGAAACGACCAGCCCTGTTCAACGGCTTGCTTTTCGGTAAGTTCTATCTCGGGAACATCGGCTTTCTCGGGCTCGTACTTTTCGGGAACATATATCTCGGAGAGCTTCGGGTAATACTCATCGGTAAGACCGCAGTTATTTTGTGATTCTTTGCTCATTGTACATCTCCTTGTAAATTCAGGGATTATTCCAACGCGAATTCATCACGAAATTCCGGTATCCCGTAACCTCGCGCGGAAGTCTATTGCACATATTTCTCGCGTAATCAATATGACGTTTCAGAAATTGCGAATATTTTTCGGTGCCGTCCGGATACAGCTCCGGAGAACTTTTCAGAACATCAACGGCTATCAAAATTTTCTCGCGCTGTGAAAGCTGCATTTGCGTTTTGCTGAGACGGCGGACTATTCCGTTGTCAAAAACATCTTCAATTACTTTCGGATCGAAAAAAACGTCAAATCCAAGTCCGCGGAACGCTTTCAGCAATTCACGGTGAACGTCCGGGCGAACCGCATAGCCGGACGGGATAAACTGCACAAGCTCCGTTTTATCTTCACCGTTCCATCTTGTTATATATTTTTCCCATCTCACTTCATGAAGCGAAATGCAGTTTTGATCGAATAGGCGGCTATCCCAATAGAGATCAAATTTTCCGGAAAGTTCCAGCTTTTTCAGATAGACCGAACTTATTGCACGGTCAAAAATTGTAATGCTGTAGGTTTTATCCGATACGAGCATTAGTTCTCTCGCACAAAAAATTTCGGATAATGTCATCGAGTGTGTACACAAGCCGCAATTGATCTTTAGCTTGAGCGAGCTGCGGCTGCGGTCTTCTTCGAGCTTTTCATACCAGCCCTTGTAATCGCCGCCCGAACACCGCACATCCACATAATCGGGAAATGAGTTCGGAAATGTCATTTTTTCGGACACAGTGATGTGAATTTTTGAACCAAAATGATCGGGAACATACTTGAAAGCCCGATCGGCATTTAAATATTCGCACTGTGAAAAGTCAAGCCGGCAGGGAGCGCAGACCGAATTTTTGCCGAGACAGACGCGGCTTTCTTTAAATTTAACGTTTACATTATCGCCGACCAGCAGCACGGTCATTTCATCAAGAACGTTTGACGGGTCGTATTTTCTGTATAATACAAGCCCATAGTTTTTGTGCAGCGGAGTATTCGCGAAAGCGCTTCCGTCCGGGTAAAAATTACCTCGGAACCGCGCCGCAAAGCCTTCTAGTCCGCTTTTGCAAAAGCAGTCTTCGCCAATCTCGCGAAGCTCCCACGGAAGCTCAATATATTTG
>JAIEDJ010000375.1 GCA_029068025.1 Oscillospiraceae bacterium
AACATTCTTTGTCACAAAAAGCAGCCGGGTCTTAATACATGACCCGGTTGTTTTCAGCTTATATAAAAACCTCTCTCGGGGGAGAGAATAGCGGGGCTCCGGTCTGTCGGTCAGCCCCTCCGTCACTTCGTGACTCCTTCCCACTCGGGGAGTCATCTTTGGAATCCCGAAAAATAACTTTGTTTGAATTATTTTTTATGCCCGACTCGACAGTGCATTTTTTGCGCCGCGAAAAATATATTCATGCTGCCACGGTCAGCTGCCGGACGCTCCGTCCCTGCTCCCAGAGCCGCATATAAACCGCTTCACATTTCTTGAAGCGCGCAAAGGTCTTTGCCGCTTCACATTCGTTGCAATACACTTTCCAACAGCCCGTGCATTTGCAGTTTTGTCCCTTGTTTGCGATGAATCCGATCACATCATCGATCGGATATCCGAGGAAGATCCCGATTTCGTGCGGAAAATCTCCAAGGTTGGTCAAATGCGCTCTGAGTGTGGAAAGTGCCGCGCCGATATTCGTTCCGCCGTATCCGTTATTTTTAAGGAAGCGTTCAATCTTCGGGCAGCTCAGATCACGGCGCAGCCGGTTCTTTCTGAACACGTAGATCAAAGCGCGGTTGTTTGTTTCGCGCAGCGCGATCATAGCAACGCCTTTATCGTATAAACGCTTGTTCCACTCGCGAAGTACGTTGTTCAGTTCCATGCGGCGGGCAAACTCAACCGAAAAAAGGCTTGCCGTTTTCAGAGATGCCAGCGTTGGTGAGCAGTGCCGAATCAGATTTTTTTCAATGCTTTCGGACAAATTCATCTTGATCCTCCATAGGTGTAAAATTGTTTGCGGTTAGTATGCGCTAACCATTCTGTAATAATACATACTTACATTAATTTACGTAATATATTTGTGGGTTAGATATAACTAACCGTAATGATTATAACACAAGCCGCGATATTTGTCAATAGATTTTTTGATTTTAAAAAAGAAATGCTAAAGTATAATTGTAAACATAACGGAGTTATGTAAAGAGGCGACAAATCGGGCGAGGATAAAGAAACCAAAGATCGGCTTATCGAAAGCGCTTGTGCCGAATTTTCCGAAAAGGGCTGCACAAAAGCCTCGCTTCGGAAAATATGCGCTAACGCGGACATGAAAACTACGAGAGACAAGGCCAATAAGAGACCTTTGTGAACAAGGAAAAACAGAAAAAGATTCAATTTAATGTTTTGTTTATTTTTATGCCGCACTGTTCGTGCGGAAGATAAACAGGATAACCCCTGCGGAGGTACTTAAAAACCGAGAATAACAAGGGACACGGCGCATGTCATGTCCCTTTGATATCTGCCGTGAAAGCCCGGGGTGAAAGCATTGCCGGCTGTCAGACTTTTATTTGCACGGCATTGCCTTAGTTATTTTAATCTTTCTTTTTCTTTGCCGCGGAAATGCCGATCACGCAGGTCGCGAGGGCGATGCCGAGTTTGCCGGCAAGCGCCGAGCCGGTGTTTGGGTTGTCGTTTTTGTCGGGGACGGACGGTTCTTCTGCGCCGTCCAGATACGGAGTGTTGTCGACCATATACATGGGCGTATCATTTCCGCCCTCGGGTGGCGGCGAATCGGGATAGTTTTCTTCAATGAACTTCAGATATTCCTCCAGCTCAATGAGCTGACGATCGGCAAAAGCTTTCAGCTCATCGCCTATCTCGATAATTCCGCCGTTTTCTTCGTTGAGTATTTCGGCATTAACCGGGGTAACATTAGCAGCTGCAATGAATTTGGATATACCGTTGTCAATGTAATAAACAAAGCCTATCTCATTCACATAAAGCAGCTTGATCTCCTTGCAGTCGGAACTGATTTTTTGCTTTGCCATGATCGCACTTATCCGCTTTGCGTTTGGTGTAAATGTTACAGAGTATGCTTTGTCTGTCCTCGGGGTATATGTCATACCTCCGTCGAGTGTAAACTCCATTGTGCCTATATAATCTCCGTCCTTATTTATGGCGTCGGATATATAAACTTGGCTTTCTTCACTCTCATCATGCCGGAAAGGCTTGACATCGAATTTTCCGGTTCTGGCGTAATCATAGATGTTGGTTTTATACGCCTTCATTACCGTATTAGGGCCAACATAAACCATCTCGCCTTTCCATTCCGTGCTTCTGGCGGCTTTTGCGATCTGCTCTCCGTCAGCCGCATAAACGCTTTTGCTTGAAAGTATGTCTTCGGCGAACGCCGGAATTGAGAGCGCCGACGCGCAGAGTGCGGCAGCCGCAATTGAGATGATTGTTTTTCTCATAGTAATTCCTCCTGTAGGCTCAGCGGAGGCGGCAGGCGGCGAAAACCGCGCCCCCAAGGCACGGTTTTCGCGTGTTCACCCCTAAGTTGTTTTTTTATTTTGAAAATTGCAAATGCTTGGATGTTTGATAGGATATTTTTTTCGCTAATGTGAAAGCTTCAGCTTGTAATTGATTTGTATTATTGGTCTTTCTTTTTCTTTGCCGCAGAAATGCCGATCACGCAGGTCGCGAGGGCGATGCCGAGTTTGCCGGCAGGCGCCGAGCCGGTGTTGGGGTTGTCGTTTTTGTCGGGGACGGACGGTTCTTCTGCGCCGTCCAGATACGGAGTGTTATCCGCCATAAACATAGGCGGCGTTTCACTTCCGCCAACAGGTGGCGGTTCGTTGGGATCCAGCTTGTCGAGCACTTCCCTTTTATATTCCTCATACTCGGCGAGCTTGCGGTCAGCGAAGGCTTTCAGCTCGTCGCCGATCTCGATAATGCCGCCGTTTTCCTCGTTGAGTATTTCGGCATTCACCATGGTAACGTTAGCAGCCGCAATGAATTTGGATGTACCGTTGTCAATGTAATAAACAAAGCCTATCTCATTCACATAAAGCAGCTTGACTTCTATGCAGTCAGAACTGATTTTCTGCTTTGCCATGATCGCACTTATTCGCTTCGCGTTTGGTGCAAAGGCTACAGAGTTTGCTTTGTCCGTCTTCGGAGTATATGCCATACCTCCGTTGAGTGTGAACTCCACTTTGCCTACATAATCTCCGTCCCTATTTATGGCATCGGCTATATACACCTGACTCTCTTCAGTCTCATCGTGCCGGAAAGGCTTGACATCAAATTTTCCGGTTCGGGCATAATCATAGATTTCGGTTTCATACGCCGGCATTACCGTATTCGGGTCGACATAAATCGGCTCGCCATCCCATTCGGTGCTTCCGGCAGCTTTTGCGATCTGATCTCTGTCAAACACATAAACGCTTCTGTCGGAAAGTATGTCCTCGGCAAATGCCTGTGATGATAGCGCTGACATGCAAAGTGCAGCGGAAATGCCGCAAGTGATAAGTTTTTTCATGATGTTTGTCCTTTCATTTAATGTCGAATGTTGCTTTTATTTTTGTTGAATTGCGGCATTGTCTTAGTTATTTTAATCTTTCTTTTTCTTTGCCGCGGAAATGCCGATCACACAGGCAGTGAGAGCGATACCGAGTTCGCCGGCAAGTGCGGAGGACGTGCCGCCGGTGGAGGGATTGCCCGCGCCTCCTGTGCCTCCCGCGCCGAAACCGCCCGCTTCAGCCAAGAGTTTGTTATTTTCTTCCTCCAGCCGGATCGCTGTCGCTCTGAGGTCTTCGTTTACTATGACCGCATCATAATACGTATTTCCGGGAAAGTAGCTCTGTATAACGCCGCCAGCTACCTCCCAAGCGGGAACAAGCACCTTTTCCGTGCCGGTGTCGATGTGGTAAACAGCTCCCAGACCGTTTATAAAGACGAGCTTCACTTCTTTGACATTGGTATCAAAGCCTTTAGCCGCCAGAGCGGATTTGATCGCTTCACTGTGGTAACTGAACGCCGCAGGACAACTGTGTTGCTCAACACCAAAAGTATTATATCTTGGATAGTAGCAGGAATAATGTACATCCCCATCTTCGGATTCATAAAATTCCACTATGCCGACAAATTCTCTGTTGCTGTCTACAACATCTCCAAAATAATCATATCGACCGGGAGTTTGTTCACGTGCTAATTCCAACTTGCCGGTGCGGATGAAGTCGTATATATCCGCATGATAAAACGGCATTATTGTGTTCGGGTCTAATGTTATGCTTGGAGCGTCTGTAATGTCTGCAATATAGAAATCCACATCAAACTTCGCCACAAGTTCTTCGGCGTTCTCGGCGTAGACAGATCTGTCCTCGGTGATGTCCGCCGCAAAAGCCTGTGCGGGGAGCGTCGACGCGCAAAGTGCCGCGGCAATGCCGCAATTGATGAGTTTTTTCATAGTGATCGTCCTTTCAATTCGAATTGTTAGAATAGAAATAATATTCCACTCTTTCGGGGTGTCCGGCGGCAGTGAATGTGTAACCGTTAAATAGTTTGTCAGAATTCGGATATGTCTCTTCCATACCCCAAGGATCAAAAACCGTAAATTGATCTTTTGCGGCGTTATAATCGGTTATAACAACGACATGACCATACTTATACTCGGCATCGTAACAACCTGCGAGCACATATTGTCTGCATCGCATTTCCACCTTGATATCATTTATGGCTTTATCGGTAAGCTTGTATCCGATTTTTCCGACTTGACCAACATCCACAATTTGAGCGGAAGCACATTCAAGGGCGGCTCGCATATCGCTTAAATATCCGATTTCATCAATGTCAGTTTTTTTGACTTCCATAACTATGGAACGCTGCACTCCGTCTACGGTTATATTTCCGTTAGTGTCCTCCCCCCAATATTTAACGCCATTACGTGAATGAAGCCCATCTTTGTTTTCCGGTTGCTGTGGTTCTTTTGAATACGCCAATCCGCTGTTATGTTCCGCTACCATTTTAGCGGCGGCAGCCCAGCACCAATGGTTTTTATTCTGACCATACGGCTGCGGTGCCCTTTCTTCGGCAAAAGCCGTCAGGCTCATCGCTAACGCAGCCAAAAGGGCAGCTGCCATTGAAACTAAACGTTTCATAATATGTCACACTCCTGAATTTTGATTTTAACTCACTTGAAAAGCAAGCATTTGTTTTTCTCCGATCGCACAAAAACTTTCCGCATCATCCTTTCTTAATTCGGCGCTTTTGTTGATAGGGTACTCAGACCAGCTGCTTTCAGTTTTACCACATCCTCATAAAGGGAATGACAAATTTTCCCTTTCTATAATTATATCATACCATAAGCAATTAATCAACGTTTTTTTTCGCTGATAATCGCGCTCATTCCATGTCTCTGCGTGAAATGTCGAAATTTTGCGTGAAATGCACGATTTTTGTATTATTTGTCAAAAAGTCTTCAAAAAGTTTGTTAAATCTGCCAATAGCAAAAAATCTGTCCGGCGGCTGATTTTTCATTAGTTAGCGGTTTAATTTTTAATATAATTTTTTTTGCAAAACATATTGACTTTTTCGACAGAAAGTGATATAATGTAAAAACAGTGTTGAAAAACTGATAATCATGTGAAAGAAGGTGTCAGTATGAAGAAAATTGCTAAGATCGGTCTTTCTGTTGTGGCACTTGCGGCGTTGGCGATCTCTATGACCGGCTGCAGCAGCAAGAAGTGCGATAATTGCGGAAAGAGCTTTTCCAGCGGCGGAACCACAATGACCGTTCTGGGTCAGGAAATAAACATCTGCGGGGACTGCATGAAGGAAGTCACCGGAGGATTTTTGAGCTGATCGCTTACATAAGCTCACGGGCATCGTTTGAACCGAACAAAGCAAGTCCGCTCCGACATAGCGTCGGGGCGGACTCAGTCTGTAGGAAAAGTTATTTTATGCGTCAAATATGTGCACAAGCGCCTAAGCCAAGTACAACATTGCGCGGGTGATTGCAAATTTCAAAAAGCGCTCCCACAAGTGGGTTTCGCGCAGCGAAACACGCTTTCGGGAGCGGCTAGGGCAGTGCGCAGCACTGCCCGTTTTTGAAATTTTTTAATAAACAGCCCCTCGTCAACATTATAAAACCAGCCAAGATCAACGTTTTAGAGGTTTATCTACAAACTGAGTCCGCTCCGACATAGTGTCGGGGCGGACTTTTTTGTCGAAAAATACGCCGTTCCCACTTGAAAAACAAGGAAAAGTGTGTTATAATAAAAATATATGTAAAAAAACGACCGGCTTTTGGTCGAAATCGGGAAGAGGTATGTGCTATGGACACTATGAAGGGTATGAAACGCAGCTGCTATTGCGGCGAGGTAACGCTTGAGATGAAGGAAGTCACTGTCGGCGGCTTTACGCAGAGAGTGCGCGACAAGGGCGGGATCATCTTTATCGATCTGCGCGACAGAACGGGGATCGTTCAGCTCGTGTTCGATGAGAATACCGAAAAGTCGGTGTTCGAGAAGGCGGAAACGATCCGCTCCGAGGATGTGCTGATGGTTCGCGGCGCGGTTCGCGCGCGTGAGAGCGTTAATACCGAGATCAGAACAGGCGGAGTGGAGATCACCGTCACCGAACTGCGTATCCTCTCGAAGGCGCAGACACCGCCGTTCGAGATCGTTTCCAACTCCAAGACCAACGAGGAGCTGCGGCTTAAGTACAGATATCTCGATCTGCGCCGCAAGCCGCTTCAGGATAATCTGATCATGCGCCATAATATAGCGAAGTGCGCGAGAGAATACTTCTATGAGAACGGATTCCTTGAGATCGAAACGCCGATGATGATCAAGTCTACGCCCGAGGGAGCGCGTGATTATATCGTTCCGTCGCGTATTCATAACGGGAAGTTCTACGCGCTGCCGCAGTCGCCGCAGATGTACAAGCAATTGCTGATGATCTCGGGCTTTGACCGTTATATCCAGCTTGCGAGATGCTTCCGTGATGAGGATCTCCGCGCCGACAGACAGCCGGAGTTCACGCAGATAGATCTTGAGATGTCGTTCGTTGACGTGGACGATATTCTTGAAATGCTTGAAGGCTTTATTCACAAATTGTATAATGATATTCTGGATGTTGATATCAAGATCCCGCTGCCTCGGCTCACTTACGATGAGGCTATGAGAAGGTTCGGCTCGGACAAGCCCGACACGCGCTTCGGAATGGAGATCACCGATATTTCGGACGTTGTGAAGGATTCGGAATTTGTCGTATTCAGGAGCGCTCTCGAAAGCGGCGGTTCGGTTCGCGGAATAGTCGCGGAGAACGGCGCGGCGGCGCTCACCCGCAAGGAGATCGACAAGCTGGTCGAGTATGTCAAGGGCATTGGCGCTAAGGGGCTGGCATATGTCCGCTGGGTGGACGACGCTCCGACCTGTTCTTTCGGAAAGTTCATGAAAGAGGGCGAGCTTGAGAAGATACTTGCGGCGCTCGGCTGCAAAAAGGGCGATGTTGCGCTTATCGTCGCGGATAAGGACAAGGTAACACTGCCGACGCTCGGAGCGCTCCGTCTCAAGGTCGCAAAGCAGCTCGATATTATCCCGGCGGGGTGGAACTTTCTGTGGATCACGGAATTCCCGTTCTTTGAATATGACGACGAAAACGGCGAGTGGGTAGCAATGCACCATCCGTTCACCATGCCGCTGGACGAGCATATACAGTATCTTGATACGGACAAGTCCAGGGTTCGCGCGAAGTGCTATGATCTGGTACTGAACGGCACGGAGCTGCTGTCGGGTTCGATCAGAATAAACGATCCGGAATTGCAGCAGCATATGTTTGAAATGCTGGGAATGACGGACGAGGAGATCCGGGCGAAGTTCGGGTTCCTTGTGGACGCTTACAAGTACGCCGCTCCTCCTCACGGCGGCGCGGGTATCGGTCTGGACAGACTTGCAATGCTGATGTGCGGCTGTGACAGTCTGCGTGACGTGGTGGCGTTCCCGAAGGTGCAGAACGCTTCCGAGCCTATGAGCGAAGCGCCGTCCTTCGTGTCGGAGGAGCAGCTTAAGGAGCTTGGTATAAAAATAGTCAATGACCCTGCAAAGGGATGATCGCGGTTTGCGTGCTTTTTGAACGGGTTTTGGAAAGTTGATCTCGGCGTGAGCGAATTGTGCCGCTTTTGGTTTGTTTATCTTGGCTTAGGCGCATTTTTGATCGGGTTTTATAATGTTGATCTTGGCTGGTTTTTAAATGTTGACGAGGGGCTGTTGATTTAAAAATTTCAAAAACGTGCAGCGCAAAGCGCCGCACTAGCCAGCCCCACTCGGCTCCGCTTCACTTCGTTCCGCTGCGCCGAGCGGGACTGCTTTTTGAAATTTGCAGTCACCCACACGTTGTTAATCTTGGCTTGGGTTCTTGTGATCGCTTTTGGTGTGTGGATCTTAGATAGGGCGCTTTTTTGATCGGGTTTGGCACGTGTATCTTGGCTAAAAAGCCGAGATCAACATTATAAACACGCAGCAAAGGCACGTCAAGTCAAGATCAACGAACGATAGGACAGTGAATTTCAAATAGGACGAAAAAATTTTTTCGTCCGGTTCTCAATTGACGGCTAAGCGGAGCGCCAAAGGCGCGGAGCGTGCCGCCAATTGAGAAATTTGAAATTCTTTTCAGATAAGGGGGATATATGGACAAGAGGGAATACAGAGAGACCTGCGATATGGCAGCGAACGGGGATGCCCGCGCGTTTTCAAAGCTGTATACTATGCTGTATCGGGAAATGTTCTATACGGCGTGTTATTCGCTGGCGAACGACGCTGACGCTGTCGAGGCGGTGCAGGGCACGGCGAGAGACGGCTTTAAGGCGATCGGCAGGCTGCGCAATGAGGAATCGTTCCGTGTGTTTATGATGAAGACGCTGTGTGCGCGCATAAAGATGTTCTTCAAGGAATACAAGCACGATCCGCCGAGCGAGTTCCGCTCCGAGCTGAATGAAAGGCTGTTCGAGATCGAGAACGCGGACAGGCTTTGCGCGGCTATGTATATCGCGGGCAGATTTACGATAGAGGAGATCTCGCAATATTCGGGAATGTCCAAGGGTACGGTGAGAAAGCGCCTTATCAGAGCATTGGATTACCTTGAACTGGATTAATTAACAGTAAAGATTTAAGATAGTATCAGCATTTTTAATGGGGTGAAAATATTATGACAATTGGGGATATGCGCAGATTAATGCTTAAAAAGATCGTGCCCGAAAGCGTTGTGCCGCAGAATATCGTTAATTTCCTGATGGACGAGAACGCGCAGCTGCCTGAGCCCGACGCGTTTACTTTTCTTACGCGTCTTCGCGGACTGGGTATAGGCAGCGCGGATTTTCTGTATCTGCTGGAGGGGTGCGGCGCGCCCGAGGCGGCAGTCGAAAAGATAAGAGCTAATCCCGCGATGAATCTTCAGGGACTGATCCTGACGCTGGAGGGCGCGGGAATGACCTCAAAGGATTATACGCGGATATTGTACACGGCGCGTCAGATCTGGGAGCGCACGCTCACGCTGCGCCTGGAGACATCGGAGCGCCTTGTGGAAGAAAGCGGCACCGATGTTGACGATGAGGAGCAGGGCGTTGAAGCGGAGAGCGTGGCTGCCGAAGCAGTGAACGCTTCCGAAACAGCGAGCATTGCTTCCGAAACACCGAACGCAGCCGCGGCGGATATTGCTGCCGATAATGAAGCGTATTCCGATGTGAATACCGTTGAGGATCGTTCGGCGGAGACTGATGTTAATGACGCTTATGAAGCTGTGGAAGCGCCGCTGCCGCATGGCAAGCCGCCTGTGGCATATCCCGACGCGACCGAGGAATTGATGTCGGTAGACTTCGGCTCGGATTATGAATTTGAGGATAACGGCGCGGACAGCCCGGGAAGCTCCGAAAGTGCGTCCGATAGAGGCGCGGCAAAAGACCAAGGCGATACGTCCGGCACTATCGGTATAGGCAGCGGCGGTGCGGTCGATCTTTTCGGCGGCAGCGACGGCGGCTACAGCGGGGAGCTTGGCTATTCGCAGAGCTTCACGGAGAGCTTTGTCAACGATTATATGACAGACTTTGCGGAGGATGATCTGACAGATCTGTCCGATGACGATGACTTCGCGGACGACTTCGGCGGCACCTATTACGGCGATTTTGAACAGTATACCGACGAGATACCCGCGGTTGGGAACGGAGTTTCCGGCGACGTTCGGGAGCAGGTCCGCGAACATCCGTCGAACGGTATTCCGGACGCGCGCGAGCCGTTTGAGGTGCACATAGCGTCCTATGATATACCCGAGGATCCGGATGAGTTCAACCGTGCCGCGGAGGGCGCGGTATCCGAAAGGCACACGGAGCCGGTCAACGATGTGCGGAGCGAACAAAGCACAGAGAGTGCGGGGCGACTTATGGGAGAAGTTTCCGAAAGCGGTTCGCCGTCCACCGATAAGGGAGACGGTCACGCGGCTGACGGCTTTGAATTTGTGACGGAGGCGGAGCTCCCGAAAAAAAGCTCTGTGCCCTTTGAAGTGAAGATAGATTACGGCGATGAGCCGCAGGCTGCTGCCGACTCTCCGGTAAGCAAGGCAGCTCCGCAGGCACCCGCCGGGGAGAATTCTCAGCAATACAACGGCGAGACCACGATGATAGTTCCGATCAGCCGTGAGATGATCGAGCAGAATATCTCGGCAATGGCGGCGGAGACGGCTGACCCGGAGACCGCGCCCGAATCCGAAGCGGCTCGGGCAGAGGACGATAATGCAAAGACCGCTGTTCAGAGGTCTTTGCCGAAAACGGCAAGGCAGAAACCAAGGTTTGAGGACGATGATGACGAAACGTCGGATATCTCCGAGAATTTCGGAAGAAACAATATTTCGGGAAACAATTATGAACCCGATGACGGCATGGACCCGTCCCGCTTCAAGAAGGGCGCGGTCATCGCTGCGGGCGTGGGCGCTGCAGTGCTGATTGGCGCGAACGTTATTGTCGCGCAGTTTATCGGCAAGCAGGACGAAAACAAGATCGCTTATGCCGAGAGCGCGGAGGATATATTCGCCGAGATCTACTACGCGAATGAGGCGGGTATCAAGGGCGCTGATACGGTCTCGGAATATCAGACGGATTACAGCAAGGTTTTCGGCGATCTGCTTATCTGCGGAAACGGACTTGGGACTTTCACGTCCGGAAGCAGCGTGTACAGCGTTTCGGAAAACAAGATCACCGCGTCAGCCTTCCAAGGCGGGGCGCTGACAGCGCTCGGAACGTTTGAGCCGGAGGACGGAACAAAATTCGTCGCGGCTTTTGAGACGGGTGATTCGCTGATCGCCGTTTACAGCGGAAATGATGCCGCTAACAACGGAGGCGACTGCGGCTATCTGCGGATAAAGGACGGTCAGACGCTCTATACGGTGCGCCAGAGCGGAAGGCTCACCGATCTTGAGGTCAAGGACGGCGAGATCCGGATAGGCTCGGTGTATACGCCGTCGTTCAGACTGCAGCCCGGGGAGACCCGCTTCGGGGCTGAGGACACGGGTGTGTATCTTCCGAAGATCGGAACGGACGAAAAGACCATTGAGCCGCAGAATGTTATTCTCAGCAAAACTCAGGGCTATTCCTATGCGCTGAGCGCGGGCTACGTTCTTGAGGGCGGCACGGTCATTTCCGCAAAGGCGGCGATTGGAAATCCTGTCTACGCGAGCGCGGACGGCAGATTTATCATGAACGGCTCGGAGACAAAGAAGGACGTTACCGAGGAATACGGGCTGATGATCTCCGCCAATGGCGAAGATATTGCTTATGAGCGCTGCGGAAAGGTCGGCTGCGCGGCGGCGTTCGGGAACGGGATCGCGGCTCTGGAGAACGGCAAGCCGATCCTGCGTGACGGCGAATTCAAATATTGCTCGGAGCTTGGAACCACTTCAAGGATCCCCACAAAGATGAGATTCTCGGACAATATGCTGGTGCTTTCCGACAATGACGGGATATTCCTTACCGCGGACTGCTCGGAGCTTTCGGCGGTAAGGCTGCGGAACCTCAAGCAGATCAACGGAGACTGCGTCGGCAATTCCGCGATAACTCTCGAAGCGGATACCAACGGGATAAAGCTCACCCGGTACGTTCTTGAAAACGGCAAGGAGAAGGAGATCGTGTCGTTTACGCGTGAGCTGACAAGCGATCAGATCAAGACGCTCGTATGCGGCACGGCAAACGCGATGGTCGCGGCAGATGAACGCTGCGGCGCGGCGTACAGCTACTTTGACGGCGTGTCGGTCATCTCGGAATATGTCACGCTGTCCGATGCTTCCGAGGCGGCAACGCTGTTTGACGACAAGACGGGCTTTGAATACGCGTTTATGATGGATGGGAAGATCTATGCCGTCTGCTCGAAGGGCGCGGTGGATGTTGCCGTGAAGGAGAGCGATGATAGTGATGATCAGGGCAGCGGGGACGAGCCTCGGGCTGATTAAATATACTGCTTTTGGCTTTTTTGCGGCTTCTGAGCAACTTAAGTATAAAAAATGCTTGACATAACGCAAAATTTGCGTTATAATAGTAAGGTAATATTGTTATAGAACGGTGTTTTCAATGAATGAAAAGAAACGTGAAAAAATCATAAGGGTCTGCAGGGTCGTTGCCGTTATTCTGGCGGTGCTGATGATCTTCGGCGTTGTTGTTCAGGGATTTGTCAGCTGATACTTGTCCAGTTTAGAGCTGACAGCAGAATGAGATAAATCGCTGTGATGAAACAGCTTAAATTTATTTAACGTTCTAAAGCGGGATCAGTATGAGCGGTACGTTTATCTCCGAAAGGAATTGTATGGGTC
>JAIEDJ010000376.1 GCA_029068025.1 Oscillospiraceae bacterium
AAACTTCTGTAAAGCATGTTCCCTGATCAAGGCGGCTTTAAATATTTATCCCATGATCCGTTTTCTCACGAATCTGTCTTTATCATCGATCTCCATTTTATAAAATTCGTTGATCCCCGCCATTTTGGCAGCCGCAACGATCGTTTGTTCGGTATATTTTGAAGTCCTCAAACCGATCGTGATACTTTGTGGTTTCCGGCGAATACAGTCACGGCAGATCAGGCTGAACGACGGTACCAACCGCCATTCCTTATCATATTGGTGACATTTATTTTTTATCAGCGAAATTTTAGTGTTTTCCCAGCCCATATAACGAAGTAATTCGTTATATAGATAGGGGATATGGCGGCACATATATAAAAGCATATTACGAACAGCATAGTCGGTAGCGTCATATTTTTTACCGCTGTAATAAACCGGAAAAAGATTGGCGGATAATGTCTTGGATCTCCATAATTCTTCTATAAATTCCGGGGAGAAATTATATTCAAGTACAAATCCCTTGTGATTATCCGCATATTTCATCCAGCTGCTTTCATTCTTCGCGCTCTCACAAAAGCATACGGAATATGTATCTGTCTGCATATTCTGTCTTAGCTTCATTATATCCTCGGAGGAGGGAAACAACACGTGGAGTTTAAGATTTTCCTTGTTAAAATCTTTTAGATCCAAGCTTGGAAAATGTTCCTTTATAATTGATAATACTACGGACGGATCGCCGTTTATATCATCAACCATTTTCAAAAGCCTTGGTATATCCACTCTCATATAAGTATCAAAAGGATCATCGTAGTGGTCTGCGGAAGAAAAATACATATAATTCTGTTCCAATTCTTCCAATGTACTTTCGGTTACAGGACGAAATCTATAAAAAGATTTAGGGTAACTAATAGTTGCTAATATGTTCTTTCGTTCTTTTTTCAAAGCCTCCTGTTTTCCGCTTGATCCAAGTAAGGTATTCCAATAGATTTTTAGCTGCTTTTCGGTCATTATAACCTCCTAAAGTTATATCACAAGCTTTAAAAAGAGTTTCATCCAGCGCTTTCTGTTTTGTGAATTTTAAGACAAGTATGCCCCAAATCACGTCCGAACAGTTTGCGCATGTAACAAAAACGTCTGTAAAACACTCATAAACAGCTTTGTCATACGTTTTTTTGATTTATGACAAAAAAATTTTCGGCAAACATAACGCCACACAGGAGATCGATCCCACGCAATAATCTAGGTTTCGCGGTCGCTCTGACCGCAAAGGAAAAATTGTGCAGGCAAAGAGCTTTCGTGTACACTGCAAATCGGCAAAGCCCTTGCGGAGTACAAAATAACCCTGCGCTTTGCGCAGGGTTATTTTGTACAGCTGGTCTGAGTGACAGGATTTGAACCTGCGGCCTCTACCACCCCAAGGTAGCGCGCTACCAATCTGCGCCACACCCAGATATCCAACGATACTATTATATCACAACGCGCGAAAAAAGTCAAGTACTTTTTTAAAAAATTATATTTCATATGCTGTGATGCAATAGATACCGAAGAAAAAAGAATAGAGGGATATGCAAAAATCCGGAAAATAAAGTTGCAATACAAAATCAGCCTGAAAAATAATCCCCAACCATCTAAAAAGTTACATTCCCAAATTATCTTCAACGCCATTGACAAACTCACAATTTTTAAAATATGTTGCATTTCATAAAAAGCAGTGACAACGCACAAAATAAAATGGGAGACGAAAAGCCTCCCATTACATTAAATGATAAAATCAGTTGTCAGTGCCTGCGGAAACGATTCCGCGGTCGGCATCGATGGTAACGGCGGTACCGCTGCGGAGGATAGCCGCGGCATTCTCTGCGCCGACGATAACGGGGATATCCAGCGCCATGCCGACGATAGCCGCGTGCGAGTCTGCGCCGTTTTCCTCGGTGATGATACCGGCAGCGGTTTTAAGCAGCGACAGTACTCTATTCGAGGTTTTGCGGATAACGAGTATCTGCCCCGCCTCAAAGCGTTCCAAAGCGTCCTCCTCGGTCTGCGCGACGCATATCGGAGCGGTAACTGTGCCCTTAGGAGTGCACGTTCAGGTAACCAGAACGTCGCAAACGAGGTGAA
>JAIEDJ010000377.1 GCA_029068025.1 Oscillospiraceae bacterium
TTATCCTTGAAAACTCAAGGATTTATTTTTGCGCATCGTGCCTACGCTCTGAAATTATCAAGCATACTTTTAAGCTCCGAAGCCTGACTGTTAAGCTCGCGGGAGGCCGCCGCACATTCGTCGGCGTTTGCGGAAGAGGAGTATACAAGGTCGGAAACGTCGCCGATCTTTTCATTCACACCGTCAACGCAGGCTCTTTGCTCGTGAGACTCTTCATTTATCTCAACTATGATATTGTCGATCTCGCGTGTGCAGGTTACGATCTCCTCAAGAGACGCAGAGGTATCCTCGGCGATCCCCATGCCCCTGTTTACGGCAGCCACAGTCTGCTCGATAAGCTTGGCGGTCTCGTCGGATGCTTCCGCGCTTTTTGCAGCAAGATTTCTCACCTCGTCGGCCACCACCGCAAAGCCCTTTCCGGCGGTTCCCGCTCTTGCCGCTTCAATAGAAGCGTTAAGCGCAAGAATATTCGTCTGGAACGCTATATTCTCAATAGCGCCTATAATATTCTGTATCTTGCCCGAAGCATCGGAGATCTCCTCCATTGCTTCAAGAAGCTGCTTCATTTTTCCGCTGCCGTCTTCCACGGCGTCTGCCGCCCTGTGAGCGGTGTTTTTCGCGCTGTCTGTACGTGAAACGTTGTTGTCGATCTTGTCCGAAAGGAAATTCATTCCCGTTGCTATTTCGTCGATAAGCTCGTTTTGTCTGGATACGGATTCCGAGAGCTGACCCGATTCCGCAGAAACTCCCTCCGCTCCGCTGAAGACCGCTCCCGAAGCTCTTTCGATCCCGCCGAAAACATTATTCAGCGAATCGGAAATTTTATCCAGAGAAACCTTTATCGAAGCGTAGTCACCTATGTAATCAACGTCCGAGCGTGCGGAAAAATCTCCGCGAGAAATGGCTTCAAGACGATTTTCTATATCGTCTATGTACATTTTTACGGTACGGTTGTTGTTTTCTATCGCGCGGCATACACTGCCGATCTCGTCCTTGTACGAATAGTCGAAGCTGACGTTAAGCTCGCCGCTTGCAACGCGGCTTGAATTATCGGCAATATCCTTCATCGGCGCGAACATTTTCTTTAAAAGGAGCGCTATGCAAACGGAAATAAGTCCGTTAAAGACCGCCGCCATGATCAGCATTGTAACGACCAGTTTAACGGTCGGCTCATTAAACTCCCTGCTGTTGAGAATATAGCCCAGCTTCCAGCCGGTCGACGGAACGGTCTGCTCGCAGTATCTTACCTTTTGCCCGTCATAATCTGAGAAAGAGACGAACTCATTCCCCGAGGGCTGAACGAAATTCGGCGACGTACTTGAAAAGCTTGTCATCACATCATTTCCGTTTGCGTCGACTACCGGAAGAAAATTTTCGTTTCGGTGGCACACGATATTGCCGTCCGCGGTAAGAAGCGCCGCGTACCCGTTATTGTCGGCTTTTACGGAATTTACCACCTCGCCGAGGTAATCAATAAATATATCCGCCCCCAGAACCCCTATCGTTTCGCCGTTCTGCTGTACGCGCATAGCGCAGGTAATTACCTGACGATTTGTCTGAACGTCGGTATACGGCTCGGTGATGATCGGCTCGGGAGAATTTACGGCCGCCTTGTACCAGCTTCTTGACGTAGGATCGTAGCCGGCGGGCGGCACATATCCGCTTCCGAAAATTATAGTCTTATCATTGGCAAAGCCCACATATGTTTCATAAATATCATCGTCGCGGGTAGTACAGTCCGCCAAAAACGAACGGCACGCCTCGCGGTCTCTCACATAGCCGCCGGTAAGCACGTCCCGACTCATAAATTCCACAAGCGACTGCTTGTTAGTGAGCCAGCCGTCAAGAGTAGCAACGCCGCCTTGAACCGTAGCCGTGGCTGTGTTCTTAGCTTGTGTCTGATATTCATTGCCAACTATCACACAGGTTATTGCAGTCATAATAAAAAACATGATCACGACCATGGAACTTGTGCAAAAAAGAATTTTCCACTGCAAAGATTTGCTTTTTTTCATTATATTTTATCCTTCCTTGAATATGTAATTATATATCAAAAGGCTGTTTTTCATTATACCGCATTTTACACAAAGAAAACAATATACTTTCGTGAAACGGCTTTTTTTCGGCGTGAAAATGACCAAAAGCAAACTTCAAAAGCCTTTGCGTTGAACAAAATCCCCCTTGCTCTGCAAAGGGGATTTTGTTCAACCGGTCGGGCGGAGTATAGTTTGATATAATAAGGATTGGCGTTTGGGATTCTTTGATGACATTATAGCATAGACAAAGACAAAAGTCAAAATTTGAGCCGCATAGAACGAAGAATTAGGCGAGAAAACGCCTCCCCGCTGTTAAAGAAGCCGCAAATGAACGGTTTGTAAATTCTCCTAATAAATATTATATATGTTTTTTACTATATGCGCCGTTATATTTCATCATGGATCCTTTCCAAAAATTTTTCTATGGCTTTGGAAAGCACCTGATATTTTTTCCACACAATACTCATGCTTGCTTCAATTCTCGGTGACAACGGACGAAAACACAGGTTGCTGTCACCCGATACATTGATTATTTTGTCAAAACAGATCGCGTAACCCATCCCCTCGTCCACCATTATTGAACCGTTAAACAATAGATTATATGTTGCTACTATATTCAGTTTATCCCAAGCGCAGGGAAAAATTTCGTGAAAATCAGTGCTTTGAGCAGCTTGACGTGAAACTATCAAAGGCTTGTCAATAAGGTCGTAGACAGTTATCCTTTTCTTTCGAGCAAGCGGAGAATCCCGCCGCATCATCACTCCCCAAACATCCTTGTAAGGAATTTGAATATATTCATATTTTGATGTATCGATCTCGCCGAAAATAATTCCGAAATCTATAAGTCCTCGGTCAAGATCCTCCAGGACAGTAGCGCTGTCGCCGCTTATAATATTAAGATGTATAAGCGGATAATCGGTTTGCAGACTGTGCGCGGCTCTTGTAAGAAACCG
This sequence comes from Oscillospiraceae bacterium, assembly GCA_029068025.1. GTDB lineage: Bacteria > Bacillota > Clostridia > Oscillospirales > Ruminococcaceae > CAG-115. The sequence goes on from JAIEDJ010000377.1 coordinate 2,990, forward strand.
AAGGCCATCCGTTTCACCAGTTCCGACAGTAATATCCCCGGCGAGCGTCTCGTCCGATTGTGTAATTTCGTCCTCGGCTTTTTTCACAAGCTCCATTATCTCTTCGGCGCGCTTACGCAAGATCATACCCTCCTCCGTCAAAGTGATCCGCCTGCTTCCGCGGATAAAAAGCTGCTTGCCGAGCTCTTCCTCAAGCTCCTTGAGCTGCCGCGAAAGTGTAGGCTGCGAAAGATACAGCGACTCCGCCGCGCCCGAAATGCTCTGTTCGCGTGTTACCGCAAGAAAATACTGTAATACTCTTAATTCCATGATGACCACACTCCTCTGATTCCATTATACAACAACCAAGTATAGCTGTCAAGCATATTTCAGTATTTAATATGGGTATTTGCTATTTATCTTAATGTTTGTTATAATATAATTATAAATCCGGTCAAAAAAGGAGACAGCATATGAAAAAACTAATTATCCTTTTATCAATGTTTACAATACTTGCAGCTGGCTGCGGCACAATAAATAATACATCGGCGGATAATAATCAAAGTATACCAATTCAAGAGAATTTAAATACGGAAAGTTCGAGCGAATTTTCAGGAACAAGTTCAAGCGAAACTTCGGACATAAATTCGAGCGAATCTTCAAGCACAAATTCAAGCGGCTCCTCA
>JAIEDJ010000378.1 GCA_029068025.1 Oscillospiraceae bacterium
AACGCGCTCGCGGCGGACATGGCGCTCGGCTGTTCGAGCAACACGATGCTCCACGTCCCGGCGATCGCGCACGAGGCGGGCATCGCCATTGATCTGCACGAAGTGAACGACATTTCGAGCCGCACGCCGAACCTCTGCCACCTCGCTCCTGCCGGGCACACGTTCATGTGCGAGCTTGACGACGCGGGCGGCGTGCAGGCGGTGCTCGCGGAGCTTGCGAAGAAAAACCTGATTGACACGAGCTTGATGACGGCGACGGGAAAGACGATTGCCGAAAACATCGCGGGCGTGAAGAACCGCAACCCGCAGATTCTGCGCCCGATCGAGAATCCGTATTCGGACAACGGCGGCATCGCCATTTTGTTCGGAAACCTTGCGCCCGACGGAACGGTCGTGAAGCGTTCCGCATGCGCCCCGGAGCTGATGAAGCACACCGGCCCTGCGCGCGTGTTCGACGACGAAAGCGAGGCGATGGAAGCCGTGCAGCAGCGGCAGATCCATGCGGGCGACGTGGTGGTCATCCGCTACGAAGGTCCGAAAGGCGGGCCGGGAATGCGCGAGATGCTCGCGGTGACGGCGGCGCTTGCGGGGCAGGGGCTTGACAAGCAGGTCGCGCTCATCACGGACGGACGCTTTTCAGGCGCGACGCGCGGCGCGTCGCTCGGTCACTGCTCGCCCGAAGCGGCCGTGGGCGGACCGATCGCGCTCGTGCAGGAAGGCGACAACATCACGCTCGACATCAACAATTATACAATCACGCTTGAAGTGAGCGACGAGGAGCTGGCAAAACGCCGCGCCGCTTGGAAGCCGCTTCCCCCCAAAGTGACGACGGGCTACCTTGCGCGCTACGCGAAACTCGTCTCCTCTGCGGACAAAGGCGCGATACTGGAGTAGGGCGGATGCCGCCTCGTGCTGGACGCGCGGGACGGCTTGCTTTTACCCATTATAAAATATCAATATATTCGCCGTTAAGTGCTTTGTTCATGCTTCTGACAGCGCAGAACTTACCGCACATAGAGCAGCTGTCCTCATGTTCGGGCGCTCGGCTGTCGCGAATCGCCTTTGCGGTTTCGGGATCAATGGAGCATTCCCACTGCTTTTCCCAGTCAAAGGTTCTTCTTGCATCTGCCATGGCATCGTCAATATCCCTTGCGTGCGGAACTTTCTTTGCAATATCCGCCGAATGAGCCGCTATTCTGGAAGCAATTATGCCTTGCTTGACGTCCTCAACATTGGGAAGGGCAAGATGTTCTGCGGGCGTGACATAGCAGAGGAACGCCGCGCCTGATGCAGCGGCGATAGCGCCGCCGATAGCAGAGGTAATGTGATCATATCCTGGAGCAATATCGGTAACAATCGGACCGAGCACATAGAAAGGCGCACCCATACAGATAGTTTGCTGAAGCTTCATATTTGCCTCGATCTGATCCATAGGCATGTGTCCGGGACCCTCAACCATCACCTGAACATCCTTCTCCCAAGCCCGCTTGGTCAGTTCACCGAGACGAACAAGCTCTTCAATCTGACAAACGTCGCTGCCGTCTGCAAGACAGCCGGGGCGGCAGGCATCGCCGAGGGATATAGTGACATCGTATTCACGGCATATATCGAGAATTTCATCAAAATACTCATAGAATGGGTTTTCCTCTCCGGTCATACTCATCCAGGCAAAGACAAGAGAGCCGCCGCGGGAAACGATGTTCATCTTTCTCTTGTGTTTCTTGATCTGCTCGATCGTCTTGCGCGTAATTCCGCAGTGGAGGGTGACGAAGTCCACGCCGTCCTCAGCGTGAAGACGGACGACGTCTATAAAATCCTTTGCAGTGAGGGTTGCAAGGTCTCTCTGATAATGAATGACGCTGTCGTAAATGGGAACAGTACCGATCATAGCAGGGCATTCGTTGGTAAGCTTTCTGCGGAATGGCTGAGTGTTGCCGTGGCTGGACAGATCCATAATAGCTTCCGCCCCCATATTGACAGCCGCCATGACCTTCTGCATTTCGATATCATAGTCCTTACAATCGCGGGATACGCCGAGATTTACATTGATTTTGGTGCGCAGCATGGAACCGACACCGTTCGGGTCTATGCAAGCGTGCTGTTTGTTGGCGCAGATCGCAACCTGTCCTTTTGCTACAAGCTCACGGATTTCTTCCTCTGTCCTGTATTCTTTCTTGGCAACCGCTTTCATTTCGGGAGTGATAATGCCTTGTCTTGCGGCATCCATTTGGGTTGTGTAGTTTTTCATAGTGATAGCTCCTTATCAAAACAAATATTATTGTACAAAACAAGAGGTAAGGTCAAAGGCATGGTTCATCGGACCTGACCCTTTGCCTAAATCCAGCATGGCGGCGAGAGCACCGGAAATATAGTCCTTTGCTCTTCTTACCGATTCAGCAAGCGTGTAACCTTTTGCAAGATTAGCGGCGACTGCGCTTGAAAGCGTGCAGCCTGTTCCGTGAGTGTTGGGGTTATTGATACGCTTGCCCTCAAACAAAATCTCTTCACCGTTTGCGTATAAAAGGTCGTTTGCGTCATTGATATTGTGTCCGCCTTTCAGCAAAACCGCGCAGCCGTATGTCTCGCCGATAGCTTTCGCCGCCGCTACCATATCCGCTTCGTTTTTGACCGTAAAACCTGAAAGTATCTGCGCTTCGGGAATATTCGGCGTAATAACTTCCGCAATTGGCAGAAGCTCGTCTATGAGGGTCTGCACAGCGTCGGTTTTCATAAGCGGCGACCCGCTGGTTGCCACCATAACGGGATCAACTACCACATTTTTTGCCTTGTGGTATCGGAGTCTTTCCGCAATGACACGGATAAGTTCGCTTGAAGAAACCATGCCTATCTTGACTGCGTCGGGGAAAATATCCTCGAATACCGCGTCTATTTGCTGTGCCAAAAATTCAGGAGACGCTTCCTGAATTGCTCTTACGCCGGTCGTGTTCTGCGCCGTAAGCGCGGTAATTGCGCTCATGGCATAAACACCGTTCATCGTCATTGTTTTAATATCTGCCTGAATACCGGCGCCTCCGCAGGAATCGCTGCCTGCGATCGATAATGCTGTTCTCATCGTTTTGTCAGCCTCTTTGCCATGTCAAGCAGTATCTCTGCTTCCGCCTTGGGGTCGGCTGCTTTCATAATTGCCGATACTACGCAAACTCCTGCAATACCTATACCCTCAAGAATTTGTACATTATTCTTGTTCAGTCCGCCGATAGCGTTTACGGGTATCGGCACGGCTTTGCATATCGCGTCCAGCGTTTCGGTGGAAGTCAGAACGGTCTTTACCTTTGTAGTAGTGGGGTAAATTGCTCCTACGCCGAGATAATCTGCTCCCTGTTCATAGGCTTCCTTAGCCCACGGGACGGTCTTAGCCGTCGCGCCTACTATCTTATGCTCTCCCATAAGCTTTCTTGCGGCTGCGACAGGCATATCGCTTGCTCCAACGTGAACACCTTCCGCGTCAATGGCAAGAGCCACATCTGCACGGTCGTCAATAATAAGAGGAACATGGTATCTCTCGGCAACAGCGTGTACCTTTTGCGCAAGGTCGATATATTCGCGGGTGCTTTTTTCCTTTTCGCGAAGCTGAAGAAGCGTTGCGCCGCCCATCAAAGCCCGCTCCACACGGTACAGAAATTCTTCTTCGCTGAAGCCCGTGCTGTCGGTTATAAAATATAAACTCGGATCAAATTTTCTCATATTATTTTCCTCACATATACAAATAGTCATTCAGAACGGGCTGCAAGCCTTCCTCGGAAATATCCCTGTACATTTTGTCAAGGCTGCGGCTGTCGTCGATCTCAAACTGCTCGTCGCCCTGAACACCGTCCGATTCCTTGCCGGTGTATTTGCGTTCGTGGTCGCCGATGCCGGTGGATACGCCTGCACTCACCTTTGTTGCGGCAATCTTTACGATGCCGTTCCTGAATTCTGCGCTCTCGCGGGAGGATACCGTTATACCGACATAAGGCAGGAAGATACGGTACGCGCAAAGCACCTGACAAAGCTGCCTTTCGTGAACGTCAAGAGGATTTATTTTATCGTTGTTGATGATAGGTCTCAGTCTCGGACAGGACAGCGACATTTCGGCGTGGGGATATTTTCTTTGCAGATAGTAAACGTGCAGAGCGCTTGCCAGAGCGTCCCTGCGGAAATCTGAAAGTCCGAGAAGAGCCGAGAACGCCACGCCGCGCATACCGCCCATCAGCGCGCGTTCCTGCGCGTCAAACCGGTAGGGCCATACGCGCTTATGACCGAGCAGGTGAAGCTGTTCATATTTTTCCGCGTCATAGGTCTCCTGAAAAACGGTAACATAGTCCGCGCCGCATTCGTGGAGATATGTGTACTCGTCCGTGTTTACGGGATAGATCTCAAGTCCGACCATGCGGAAATATTTTCTCGCAAGCTTGCAGGCTTCGCCGATGTATTCCACATTGCTTTGGCTTCTGCTTTCGCCGGTAAGTATCAATATCTCTTCCATACCGCTGTCGGCAATGACTTTCATTTCTTTTTCAATCTGTTCCATTGAAAGTTTCATGCGGCTGATATGATTGTAGCAGTTAAAGCCGCAGTACACGCAGTAATTTTCACAATAATTCGCTATGTAAAGAGGGGTGAACAGGTAAACGGTGTTGCCGAAATGCTTGCTTGTTTCAAGCCTTGCCCGCTGCGCCATTTGCTCTAAAAAGGGTTCTGCCGCAGGAGAAAGAAGCGCCTTGAAGTCCTCGATAGAGCAGGTTTCATGTTCTAAAGCTGACTTTACATCGGATGCGGTATATTTTGAGTAATCGTAAGAGTTCATCTGTCCGATAACATTTTTGCAGACATCGGATTCTATTACCTCCATTCCCTCCAGATATTCCATATGGTTTTTTCTGCAGGACGGGTCGGTTTCAAGGCGATGTTTTTTTTGAAGCGCTTCGGCGGACAAATACTCCGAATCCACAAAAAATTGATTTTCCATATTTGCCTCCTTAATCGCGAAGAAATCCCGTCAGAGGGTCGGAAGCGGACGCACCGCGGGTGAGAACTCTTCCAAGACCCGCAAGGTATGCCTTGCGTCCCGCTTCAACAGCGCTCTTAAAGGCGGAAGCCATAACGGGAAGGTCTCCCGCAGTTGCAAGAGCTGTGTTTGCCATAATTGCGGCTGCTCCCATTTCCATTGCCTCGCAAGCCTGTGAGGGTCTTCCGATACCTGCGTCCACGATAATGGGCAGGTCGATCTCATCTATCAGAATTTGTATAAACTCACGGGTCGCAAGTCCCTTGTTGGAACCGATAGGCGAAGCAAGGGGCATCACGCTTGCCGCGCCCGCATTCACAAGGTCTCTTGCAGTATTGAGATCGGGATACATATAGGGCATTACCACAAAGCCCTCTTTGGCAAGTATTTCGGTTGCCTTGACGGTTTCCTGATTATCGGGAAGCAGATATTTGGAATCTCTCATGATCTCTATTTTTACGAAGCTGCCGCAGCCAAGCTCTCTTGCAAGACGGGCAATACGGACAGCTTCCTCGGCGTTTCTTGCCCCGCTTGTGTTGGGAAGCAGGGTAACGCCCTTTGGAATATAATCAAGGATATTTTCCTGTTCTTTTGTGTTTGCGCGGCGAACGGCAAGCGTGATTATCTCCGCGCCTGCGTCCTTTACTGCCGCCTCGATCAGCTTCATGGAATATTTTCCCGATCCAAGGATAAAACGTGAGTTGAATTCGTGTCCTCCGATTATCAGTTTATCGTTGTTCATTTATTTTCCTTCTTTCTTTAAGCTTCAAACTGTTCTGCCAATATTCTTAATACCGTATGCGCCTGATGCGCGGCGCAGAGCATTACGCGGGGAGCGACAAGGCTTCCTGCCGCTGCCACATCGCTTGTTCCGTCGCCGCAGAGGTAAAAGTGCGATGATACTCTGCGCGTCTGGATTGCGTTTGTGCTGCCCATGCCCGCCAGACCGGATGCCGCGACAAGAAATGTGCCGGGCATTGTTTCGAGGACCGCATTGGTAAGCATCGCCTTCGCTTCCGCATTGTCAAAGGCTTCGCATACAACGTCAATCTCTTTGCCTTTTAACAGCTGTGCCGCAGTGTCTTCCGTCATGCGCGCCGTTATTGCTTCAAGGGTGACGTACGGCGCGATTTCTTGTAAATTCTCGCACAGCGCCTCGGTTTTATACGTTCCGATTTGCGTTGCCTTATATTGCTGGCGGTTCAGGTTGGCAATGTCCACGCGGTCAAAGTCGATAAGAATCAGTTTGCCGATGCCCGCCCTGGCAAGGGCGATGGCAATATTCGACCCCAAGCCCCCAAGTCCGCACACCGCAACCGTCGCGGACGAAAACGTGCGTTGCAGTGCTTCGCCGTGTCGTGCGGACAATGCGCCGTTCCATTCGTCTTTTGTCGGAATCATATCAACCGCCTCCCACGAAACTGACAACCTCGATGGTGTCGCCGTCTTGCAGCACCGTGTCGGCATACTGCGCTTTCGGAACGATTGCCCCGTTGCGTTCCACCGCAATCCGTTTGGGATCGTAATCCGTGGTCGCAAGGTATTCCGCAAGCGTCTTTCCTGCGTTCTGCCGCTCTTCCCCGTTGATTTTTACCATAAAGCACCTCCGAAAACAAAAAGGAAGTTACCGATTTGGTAACTTCCTCAAACGTTCCGTTATTCCTGCTGTCTTGAGTCAGGCTTCCCTACGTTGGCATTATCCAAATCAGGTTTTCGGTCGAAGGTCACACCTTCCTCTCAGCCCATATAATGAGCTCCCGCTTATTTTGCTGTCAGATAAAGTATATACCGACGCGGCACAAATTGCAAGTGCCTGCAACAAGGCGGCTCGCCGCCGTTGTTTTTTGCGGCATCGGCATGCGCAGTTCGTTTTGCGGTTGACACAAAACATTTTGTCTGCTATTATAAAAGCACGTACTTGCATGAGTTAGGTGACGATTTTGGATGAGACAAGTCAAAAAATAATTGATGCGGCAATGACATTAGTCCGGGATAAGGGATATGTCGCAACGACGACGAAAGAGATTGCGAAGGTGGCCGGCGTAAATGAGTGTACCCTGTTCCGCAAGTTTGAGAGTAAAAAGGATATTGTTTTACAGGGGGCAAACCAGGCAGGCTGGCGGGCGAATGTCACACCGGAGATTTTTGAAAATGTAACATGGGATCTGCGGAAAGATTTGGAAATGTTCATGAGGGCATATATTGACAGGATGACACCGGATTTCGTCAATCTGTCAATCGGTCTGAGGGCACCACAGCTCTATGAGGAAACAAAACAGCTTATTATGAAAGTTCCACAGGCTTTTTTGACGACATTTACCGATTACCTGCATAAGATGTGCGCGATGGGAAAAATACCGAAGAAAGACTTTAAGACGCTGGCATTGACTGTATTTTCGGCAACATTCGGCTATACATTTCTGAATGCATCGTTCGGAAAAGAACTTACAGATATTGAAAAAGATAAGTATATGAAAGAAAGTGTGCAGATGTTTGTAAAAGGAATCAATTCATAAGGTTTGGTACTGTCAGATGGCAAGGCAATAGGAAACGACGGGAGCCGTTTCCTAAAATAATAAACAAAATGCATGCAAGCACACGCATGAATATATGGAGGAAGTTATGAGACAGATTACAGGTGCAGATTTATTTGTGAAAGCACTAAAAGAAGAAGCAGTTGACACATTGTTCGCTTATCCGGGAGGACAGGCGATAGATCTGTTTAATGCGTTGTATGGAGAAAAAGAAATAGATGTTATCCTGCCGCGTCATGAGCAGGGTTTAATCCATGCGGCAGATGGTTACGCACGTTCTACGGGTAAAGTTGGTGTCTGTCTTGTGACAAGCGGACCAGGGGCTACAAATCTCGTTACAGGCATTGCTACCGCAAATTATGATAGTGTTCCGTTAGTATGTTTTACGGGACAGGTGCCAACAAACCTTATTGGGAATGATGCCTTTCAGGAAGTGGACATTGTGAGTATCACAACAAGTATCTGTAAATATGCTGTAACGGTACGAAAAAGGGAGGATTTGGCAGAAACGATCAAAAAGGCATTTTATATTGCAAAGACAGGAAAACCTGGGGTAGTAGTTGTTGATCTGCCAAAGGATGTACAGAGGGCTTACGGCAGCGATTTTTACCCAAAGGAAATTACGGTCAGAGATTACAAGCCGAAACTTTCTGTGCATATGGGACAGTTAAATAAAGCACTGGACATCTTGAACCATGCAGTGAAGCCCGTTTTTCTGATCGGCGGCGGAGTCAATATTGCTCATGCAAATAAAGAAATGACACAGCTTGCAGAGCTGACAGGTGTACCTGTTATTACGACTATTATGGGAAAAGGTGCAATTCCGACAACGAACAGTTTATATGTTGGCAATATAGGTATTCATGGAAGCTATGCTGCCAATTCAGCAATCAGTCATTGTGATGTCCTTTTTTCAATAGGGACACGGTTTAATGACCGCATTACGGGAAAAACAGAAGAATTTGCGGCAAATGCAAAGATTATTCATATTGATATTGATGCGGCATCTATTTCCCGGAATATTGATGTGGATGTTCCTATTGTAGCGGATGCGAAAAAGGCGATATGTGCTTTGCTTGAAAAGGCAAAGCCGCTCCATATCTCAGAGTGGACAGATGAAATCAGCCGTTGGAAAAAGGAATATCCGATTGATATGGGGAAAGTCGGTTTGACACCACAGATGATTATTCAATCCATAAATGAATTGTTCAAAGATGCTATTGTTACTACGGATGTAGGTCAAAATCAATTATGGACAACACAATTTCTTGATATTGATGAGAATAAGCAAATGCTGACATC
>JAIEDJ010000379.1:0-564 GCA_029068025.1 Oscillospiraceae bacterium
AAACTTATTTGAATATACGAAAGCAGGTACGCTCAACGATCATATACTGAATGTTCTTCAAGCCGAGAACAGAACGCTGGATTTTCACATACACGAAAACTCCGATGAAATGTTTTACTGTATTGAAGGCGAATTTGACATCGAATTTGAGGACGGTCTGACGCATTTGTGCGAAGGTGATCTTATAATTATACCCAAAGGAACAATGCACCGTCCCGTTTGCAGGGGACGAGTAAAGTGCCTTTTGATCGAGACCGAGGGAACTCTTAACAAGGATAACACCGGAGGTATGTACACAGAATAGGGTGACAGAAAATGGAATTTATAATAGTTACGGGAATGTCGGGTTCGGGAAAATCGTCCTGCATACAGGTCTTGGAGGATATCGGATTTTTCTGTGTTGATAATATGCCGCCCGCGCTTATCCCGAATTTCGCGGCGCTGTGCCTTGAAAACGCCGCAGAGAACAGCAATGTTCCGGACAGGGTCGCGATAGTCACGGATATCCGCGGCGGTACTTTGTTTTTTAAGCTGTCCGAGGGTATTGCAAAGCTGCGTAATACG
>JAIEDJ010000379.1:574-3146 GCA_029068025.1 Oscillospiraceae bacterium
GCATCAAAGGAAGTGCTGATGAAGCGCTACAGCGAAACGCGCCGCAAGCACCCGCTCGACGAGATCTCGGGCGGCGATATTTTGCGCGCTATAGAGGCGGAGGCGGAGCTGCTGAGCGAGGTTCGTTCCAAAGCCGACTACATTATTGACAGCTCGCTGCTGACATCGACGCAGCTTAAGGAACAGATAGCAAATATGTTCCTGGACAAGCCGTCCGACAGGCTGAATATCAGCTGCATGAGCTTTGGATTCAAGTATGGAGTTCCCGGAGAAGCGGATCTGGTGTTTGATGTGCGCTGTCTGCCTAATCCGTTTTATGTTCCGGAATTGAAGCATAAGACGGGCTTGGACAAGGAGGTCCGTGATTACGTGATGGCAAGTGAAAGCTCGGTCGAGTTGGAACGCAGGATCCGCGATATGGTGGACTTTATGCTGCCGCAGTACTTACAGGTAGGAAAGAGCCGCCTTGTCATCGCGTTCGGCTGCACGGGCGGCAAGCACAGGAGCATCACCTTTGCGGAACGAACTGCCGAGTACTACAAGGAAAGCGGTTACAGCGTGATGACGGTTCATCGGGATAAGGGGAAGAAGTGACGATAGGATCAAGCAATTTGTGAAAGCGGTCAGCGCTGCACGGAGAAGCGGAGCAGTGCCGACCAGCTAGGCGAGCTTAACTTGTCTGCCGGGGGCAGCTTCTGCTTTCGCAGATTGCAAATTCAAATAAAGGGGTGAGCGGCTGTGTCGTTTTCGTCGGATATCAAAAAGGAGCTGTGCGCGGTTCGGGAGCTTTCCCGGAACGAAATGGCGGCAATGCTTTACGGTATGTTTTTTGCGGGACGGACGCTCAACAACAAGCCGATAGTGCAGACCGAGAATCCCGATCTCGCGGCGGCAGCGGCAGTGCTCGCCGAGTGTGTATTCCCGGACGAGCACTATGAAACAAAGCGGCTGGTGAAAAACGGCAGCTCGTTGTATACTTTCAGTATAAAATCGCGGTGTGTTACGGAGAGTTTCGGAGATTTTTCATACGTTAATTCCGAGATCGTTTCGGGGAACGACGCGGACAGCAGCGCGTTTCTGCGCGGGGTGTTCGTATCCTGCGGAAGCGTTACCGACCCGAACAAGGAATATCATCTCGAGATCGTTCTCCCCGAAAATCATAGAAGCGGCGCGCTGCGCGGGTTTATTGAGGAGCACGGAATGTCCGTGAAGTCCACAGTCCGCGGAAAAAATACGGTTCTGTATTTTAAAACCAGCGGACACATCGAGGACTTTTTGACCTACATCGGCGCGGGGCTTCACGCGTTGGAGATCATGCAGGTCAAGATTGAGAAGGACATCCGCAACCGTGCCAACCGCAGTGTAAACTGCGACAGCGCGAATCTTGACAAGACGGTCGCCGCCAGCGAAAAAAGCCGCCGCGATATCGCGCTCATTATTGAAAAGCGAGGTCTGGATTCGCTTCCGGCGGAGCTCAGAGAAACGGCGGTTCTGCGTATGAAGAATCCCGAAAGCTCGCTGTCTGAGCTTTGCACTCTGCACAGCTCGGAGATCTCCCGAAGCGGACTGAACCACCGTCTGAAAAAGCTGTCCGCCATCGCCGAGAGCCTGAAGGATCGTTGTGAGTAATATAAAATCGTCTGTCTGGTGCGGATTTTTCTCGAAATATAATTTTTCTGTCACAGTGCTTGACATTTGCCGTAAAGTATGATATAATATATAAGTATTTATTATATGCGTATGCTGCGGCATACACGGTAAAGATCCGGAGAAGTATCGAAGTGGTCATAACGAGGCGGTCTTGAAAACCGTTTGGGGGCAACCCCACAAGGGTTCGAATCCCTTCTTCTCCGCCAGTCGAACAAAACACCCTTGCGCTATGCGCAAGGGTGTTTTGTTCGACGCTAAAGGCTTCGGGCTGCACCCTCAGCTCTTTAGCAGGCGCATTTTTCACTTCGCGGTCGGAGCGACCGCGATTTCGCTGCGCGAAACCGTGAAAAACGCTCGGGGTCGATCTCCTGTATAACGTTGTGCTTATCGAAAATCTTTTTGACGATATTGCAGTCAAACAAAACAGCCCTTGCGCAAAGCGAAAGGGCTGTTTTGTTCAACGCCAAGAGCTTTCGCGCCGCTTTAAATATCAAGATACCGTTCGTCGACTACATCCTTCAGAAAATTGATTATGTAGTCGTAGCTGAACGAGCCGTACTGCCGCACGCCGTGCGCCGCCGCAAGCTCTTGTGTGTAATCCGAGAGCTTGTATATGCGGAGGTTCGCGTAGCCCCATTCGTAATGCGTCACGGTGGGCGTGAGCTTGATATCGGAGATCACCGGCTTTTCGCCCTCGGTAACAGTCACGTTGAATTTCAGTATACCACCGATCATATTGCGCCCCGCTCTCTGTGCCGAGATGAAATTCCCGAGCGAGTAAGCGCAGAGCGTGTCGCGTTCCTCGGTGTGGATCACCTCGATATCGCGGAGAACGTGCGGAGACGTGCCGAGTATGATATCCGCGCCCGCTTCTGAGAGCTTCCGCGCGAGCTGCCGCTGACCCTCGGTCACAACGGTGGAT
>JAIEDJ010000380.1 GCA_029068025.1 Oscillospiraceae bacterium
GCATAATGCGGTCAAGTTCGAATTTTGAAATTATTTAAAATAAGGAGAATAGTTATGGCACTGCTTGAAGTAAACAATTTAAAAAAGGTCTATGTTACCCGCTTTGGCGGGAATTCCGTAGAAGCGCTGAGGAACGTTTCGTTCTCTGCTGAGGCGGGCGAGTTTATCGCCATCATGGGCGAGAGCGGCTCCGGAAAGACCACCCTGCTGAACATACTCGCCGCGCTCGACAAGGCGACAAGCGGCTCGGTTATTCTGGACGGACACGATCTGGAGAAGATAAGGGAGCGCGAGATGTCCGCGTTCAGGCGTGATAATCTGGGGTTTGTGTTCCAGGATTTCAACCTGCTGGATACGTTTTCGTTGAAGGATAATATCCTGCTGCCGCTGGTGCTGCGCGGAATGAAGTATCCCGAGATGGAGCGCCTGCTTACCCCCGTCGCAAAGTCGCTGGGGATATCCGAGCTGCTGAATAAGTTCCCGTATGAGATCTCGGGCGGTCAGAAGCAGCGCACCGCCTGCGCGAGAGCGATCATCACAGAGCCGAAGATCTTTCTCGCCGACGAACCTACGGGCGCGCTGGATTCCAAGGCTTCCGACGAGCTGCTGCAGCTGTTTGAGAAGATAAACGAGCGCGGGCAGACTATACTTATGGTAACGCACTCGGTAAAGGCGGCTTCGCACGCAAAGCGCGTGCTGTTCATACGCGACGGCGCGGTGTTCCATCAGCTCTACCGCGGAAAGTTCTCCGTTGACGAGGAGTACAGACGGATCTCAGAGGCGCTGACAGTAATGTCCTCGCGCGTTCGGGAAAGCAACGGAGGTGAATCCGCATGACCGGGCTGTATATGAGACTTGCGGCGGTCGGCGTCCGCAAAAACGGAAAGTCATATGTTCCGTATATCCTCACTGCCGCCGTTATGGTGAGCGTGCTGTATATCGTGACGTTTCTGTCAAACGACCGGCTGATGGACAGAATGATCGGCGGCAATACGATGAAGTCAATACTTAGCGTCGGCATTGTTGTAATGACCGTGTTTTCGGCGATATTCCTGTTCTACACAAATTCGTTTCTCATCAAGCGCCGCAAAAAGGAATTCGGTCTGTATAATATTCTCGGGCTGAAAAAGTCTCAGATAGCGCGCGTTCTTGTCTGGGAAACACTGATGGTCTACGCGCTGTCCATGATAGGCGGGCTGGGTCTGGGGATATTGTTCTCAAAGCTCGCGGAGCAGCTTGCGACAAAAATGCTGCGTGGAAATATCAATTACACGTTTTCGGTCAACATTGGCGCGGTGATCATAACGCTTATCGTCTTCGCAGTGATCTTTTTTGTGATACTGATGAACTCGCTGCGGCAGCTGTTCTTCTCGCGTCCTATTGAGCTTCTGAGAAGCGGCAGCACGGGCGAAAAGCCGCCGAAAACCAACGTTCCGTTCGCGGTGCTGGGTCTGCTGCTGCTTGGGACTGCGTATTATATGGCGGTAACTATCGAAAATCCCGGAGCCGCTATCATCGCGTTTATGATCGCCGTGATCATGGTCATTCTGGCGACTTATCTGCTGTTTATTGCGGGCAGCGTGGTGATGTGCGCCGTACTCAGGAAGAACAAGCGGTATTACTACAAGACAGAGCATTTCGTATCGGTTTCACAGATGGCATACCGTATGCGCAAAAACGGCGCGGGTCTGGCCTCTATCTGTATACTTGCGACTATGGTGCTGGTGACGATCTCGTCGACCGCGACACTGTATTTCGGCGTGCGGGATTATGTGGAAAAGAATCACCCGTATGATATCGGAGTGTACGCCAATATCGTCGATATGAAATACGCCGATATGCCGGAGAAGGCTATCCGCAGTGTGTGTGCGGAAAGATCGATAAAGCCCGAGATCGTCTGGGACGAGTATATGGGATGTCTTTCGGGTAAAGTCATAAGAGACGCTCTCGGCGCAGGCTCCCGGGACGTATACATCAAGACGTGGATCTACGCGGCGGATGTGTTCCCCGAGGAGCCCGTGAAGGATCTGGAGCTTGCGGACGGTGTGCTTGCGTACTATGAGCCGTTTTCAAGCTATATGGACGGCAGGGACACGCTGAATTTCTATGATGTGGCAAGCTATTCGCTGAAAAGGATCGACACGGATCTGGAGGTCGCAGGTCAGGATATAAGCTATCAGTATTCCGTCGATACCCCCGATCCCGTGATCATTCTGTTTGTCAAGGATCGTGAAGAAGTGTTCAAGCTCTGCGCGGGACTGCTCGACTATAACAGCTGGGGCGATATGCAGCGCGGCATCGGCTTCAACGTTCCCGAGGGAGTCTCCGATGATGAGATAAACTCTATTCAGAGCGCCATTTTACAAGCAATACGGGAACCGATCGAATCGGGAGAGGTGGCTGAGAGCTACTACACGTTCACCAGCACGAAAGTCGAACAGCTTGCCAATACCTACGGCGTATACGGCGGACTGTTCTTCCTCGGGATACTTCTGGGCGGAGTGTTCCTGCTGGCGGCGGTGCTGATAATGTACTACAAGCAGATCACCGAGGGCTTTGAGGACGCAGCGCGGTTTGAGATACTTCACAAGGTCGGCATGAGTCGCCGCGAGATCAAAAAGACGATAAATTCTCAGGTGCTGACCGTGTTCTTTCTGCCGCTGATCGCAGCGGGCGTACACATGACGTTCGCGTTCCCGATAGTTTCAAGGCTGCTGTACGCGCTCCAGATGGACAATACGTGGCTGTTCGCGCTGGTGACGCTTGGCTGCTATCTGCTCTTCGCGGCGGTGTATATCCTTGTATACAAGTTGACCTCGGGCAGCTACTCAAAAATAGTCAATAAATAATCACGTGCCGCAAAGATCAACGTTTAAAAGGCAGTTTCTAAGCCAAAATCAACACTTTTTAAACGCAGTGAATTCCAAATAGGAAGAAAAATTTTTCAAAACAACAGAAAAAATTTTTCTTCCGGTTCTCAATTGACGGCTAAACGGAACGGAGCGCTTGCGCGTAGTGTAGTGTGCCGCCAATTGAGAAATTTGGAATTTTTTAAAATAAGGAGGCAAAAATGTCCGAAAAAATCCTAACAATATTGCTGACGGTTATCCTTTCGCCGGTCATAGCCGCATACTGCCTTCTGTGGGCGGCTATGACCGCGGGCGGGAGCGTTGTCAGGCGTATTTTAAAGAAGGATACGGCATAAATTTCATACAGATCCACGGAAAGGGGGACGGCAATAATGAAAACAAAAGTTATAAAAAGAATACTTATCGTGCTTGGCGCGATAATGGCGGTCATGGTGATCATCGCCGGATACTTCGCCGTAAGCGGCGCGGTATGGTGGCGCTCCGCGATGGGGCGTGCGCCCCTCGAACAAACGGTCGCGGAAATGGGTTCCCGTGAGAATTTCATCAAATACAGCGAACTGCCGGAGTTCTACATAAAAGCGGTGATCTCCACCGAGGACAGGAAATTTGAATCGCACAACGGCGTTAACATCAAGTCAATAATACGGGCAATGATCTATGACGTTCGATCACTGTCCTTCGAGCAGGGAGGATCTACGATAACCCAACAGGTCGCCAAAAATCTGTGGTTTACGCAGGAGAAACGGATCGAGCGCAAGTTCGCCGAGGTATACGCCGCGTTTGCGTTGGAAAAGTCGCTTTCAAAACAGGAGATCTTCGAGCTTTATGTGAACTCCATCTACTTCGGCAGCGGGTACTACGGCATTGCGGACGCGGCGCGGGGATATTTCGGAAAGGACGTATCCGAGCTGTCAGACTATGAGTGTGCAATGCTGGCGGGACTTCCCAACGCGCCGTCGGCGTACTCTCCCGACGCGTCGCCGGAGCTTGCGCGGCGCAGGCTGGCGCTTGTGCTGAACAGCATGAAGGACAACGGCGTTCTGACTGCTGACCAAGCCGAGAAAGTTATGGCGGCGGCATGATCCGCCGATTTTCCGGGAAAACAAGATATTTTGAAAAATTTTCAAAAACCCCTTGACAAATCCGTTTCGGCGTGGTATAATATTTACTGTTCAAAGATTTTCAATGAACAGTACGCGCCAGTAGCTCAGCTGGATAGAGTATCTGGCTACGAACCAGAGGGTCGGGGGTTCGAATCCCTCCTGGCGTACCAGTTCAACAAAACAACCCTTGCGCTTTGCGCAAGGGTTGTTTTGTTGAACACTAAAGGCTTCGGTCTGCGCCCTGTGGGCTTGACCTCAGCTCTTTAGCAGGCGCGTTTTTCACTTCGCGGACAGTCGTCCGCGATTTCGCTTCGCGAAACCGTGAAAAACGCTCGGGGTTGATCTACTGTGTAATGTTGATCTTGCTGAAAATCTTTTTGTTCAACGCAAAGGCTTTCGCGCACGCCGCTTCGCGAAACCACAAAAAACGCTCGGGGTTGTTCCTCTGTATAATGTTACACTTGCCGAAAATCTTTTTTGTCAATAAAACACAAAATACGACAGATTTCGACAAAAAGAAATTTGTCGTTTTTCTTACCATAACAGTAAGCAAACAAAATGGGAAGTTTTAAAATATCTATACAAATAATTATGGAGAAGCTTGACCTATGGGATATGAATATTTGATAGTATCGTTTGCATCGGCTTTAGCGGGGATCGGTACCGGACTTGCCGGGCTTTCCGCCGCCACCGTTATGGTTCCTCTGCTTATCGTGCTTTGTCCGACTTTCGGCGGTGAACATGGTGCGTTTATGGCAACGGCGATCGCTC
>JAIEDJ010000038.1 GCA_029068025.1 Oscillospiraceae bacterium
CATCACAAGCTGCATTATTACGCACATCACAAAGCCTATCCCTATCGAGATGAAGTTTTTCAGCAGCTCCGATATCACGAACGTGTTCCTCGATATCCCGCCAGCAAGCGTCATATCCGTAAATCTGCACCTGATATTCGCCTCGAGATTTCTCCCGAGCCACTCCATCACTATCGCGATAACCGCCATCTGTACGCCCGAAAACAAAACTCCCGGTACGCCCGTTGTATCGTTGGGCACCAGCTTCAGCCAGAACGCGCAGAACGCCGTCCCGATCACAGCGGTTATACCTGCCGCGATAAACCATTTTTTGTTAAGCAGGAAATTTCCGTATAATATACCTTTCATAATTACCCCTTATTCACAAACAAACCACACGCGGCTTTTTGCGGGTTTCACGAAGTGAAACCGAATTGCCATTAGGGCAATTCGAGCAAAAAACGCAGAGAATTTCAGCGAAGCTGAAATTTAGTCCCTCACATAAAAAACCATGATCTCTTCAATGGTAGGCACGTCCGCCGCTATATCGGGATATTTGTCCGCCGCACAGGTCAGCACCTCGTTCTGAAAACGTCCCCTGCGCACGCCGATAATGTCGCTCTTGTCAATTACCGCGAGCTGCTCGTCGGTGCATTTAAGTATTCTGTGGCGTTCGATCATCTCATTGCGTTCCTCGGTGAATACTATCTCGCCCTTGTGGATAAAGCAGATATAGTCCGCGATATGATCAAGGTCGCTTGTTATGTGCGTTGAAATAAGGATCGAGTGCTTTTCGTCCTGCATAAAATCCAGGAAAATATCGAGAATATCCGAGCGCATAACGGGATCCAGCCCGCTTGTCGGCTCGTCAAGCACCAGCAGCTCCGTAGCGTGCGACAGCGCCGCCGCGATGGACAAGCGCATGACCATACCGCGCGAAAAGCTCTTGAATTTCTTGTTCAGCGGCAGCTCAAACTTCGACATCAACCCGAAAAATTTCGCACTGTCCCAGGTCTTGTAAATGCCCCTCATTACCTTGTCAAGCTGCTTAACGTTCAGATTCTCGGGGAAAGACAGCCCGTCAAACACAACGCCGATCTTCTCCTTGGTCGCGGCGGACAGATTATCCGCGTCCTCGCCAAGCACGGTGATCGTGCCCTCGCCCTTTTTGAGCAAGCCGAGGATAGCCTTGATGGTAGTGGACTTGCCCGCGCCGTTCTCACCGATAAATCCGACTACCGAGCCGTAAGGCACATTGAACGATATGTTTTTCAGCTCAAACTGCGGATAGCTCCGCGAAACGTTCTTTATCTCAATACAGTTTTCCATAGAATTATCCCTCTCTAAGTATCGAAGAACACACCCAGAATATCAAGCAGCTCCTGCTTGGAAACGCCGCTGCGCTTTGCAATATCCGAAGCCGCGGACAAATGCTCCTCTATCTCGCGGAGATTCTGCTCCTTAAGCATTTCGGGATCGGCAGCGGAAACAAAGCTCCCCCGCCCCGTAAACGATTGTATAAAACCCTCGCTCTCGAGGATCTCATATGCCCGCTTGGTGGTGATAACACTCACGCGCAGATCCTGTGCCAGAGCGCGCATAGACGGCAGCGCGTCGCCCTCCTTAAGTGTTCCTCCGAGTATCAGTCCCTTGATCTGCGAAGCGATCTGCTCATAGATAGGAACTCCGCCCGAATTTGTGATTATAATGTTCATTAAATTCTCCTTATGCTTATCACAAAAGAGTGATAAGCATCACAACGCCGAATGAAACGCAAAGGATTTGCAACTCCGTTACGCCCACAGCGGCGGCTCTTCCGAAAGATCAACCGGTATGAAATACACGCAAAGTACTCTTTGTTGATATTGTGTATATCTCATATATACAATATATCATATTATATATCCTTTGTCAATAGGTTTTTTAAATTTTTAAAAAAAAAATTTTCCCGGAGAATTCCCCGGGATTGATTATTTTTTAATCAGCTCTGTAATAATGCGATTTTAAGCGTCATATTGTCCTCCAAGCCTTATGACCTCATCGGCAAGGAACTCGCACTCGTCCATATCATGAGTGACAAGGATGACCGTTTTGCCATTGATCTTCTCTTTGCAGTACGCCATAACAGTCTGCTTTGTATCCATGTCCAGCCCCTTGAACGGCTCGTCAAGGAACAAAACGTCATACTCCGCCAGCAAGGCGCGCAGCAGCGCAGTCCGCCGCTTCATTCCTCCGGAGAGCGTCCTGACGGGCTTGCTTTCACAGCCGTCCAGCCCTATCGCGGCAAGCTCCGACGCGATCTCATCCTTCGAGAACCGCTTCCCCGTAACAAGCCGGATGTTTGCGCCCGCGGTAAGGTTCTCACAGAGCCGATCCTCTTGAAAAACCGCGCTGATGCGGCAGTTCTCCGGGCGAGTAATCTCGCCGCTGTCGGGAGCTGACAACCCCATCAGAATATTCAGCAGCGTGCTTTTACCGCACCCTGACTTTCCGAGAACGGCAGTCACCTTCCCGTCCGAAAACTCGTGGGAAAATCCGTCCAGCACAACGTTATCGCCAAAAGCCTTGTGAATATCGACAGCCTTGATCATAACACTCAGCTCCTTTCGATACGCCGCTGAAGCAGTGCCACAAGCGACACAAGCGCCTTCTCACACAGCCAGCTGAATACTATCACCATCAGCGTCCACGCGAAAAGATCGGCGGTCTCAAGATAAACCTTCGATTCAAACAGCTTTTCTCCCATAGAACCGCTCGGTATACCGATGACCTCCGCCGCAACTCCGGATTTCCAGCACAGCCCGACCGCCAGCCGCACCGCCGAACGGAAATACGGCAGCAGCTGCGAAAGATACACTTTTGTAAAACGCTTCAATGCCGGAATACGGAATATCTTCGACATTTCCCTGAGCTTCGGATCAAGACTGTCGATACCCTCCAGCATATTCGCGTAAACGATGGGAACGCAGATCAGAAACGACACCAGCACCGACAGATCCCGCGATCCTATCCAGATGAGCGCGAGTATCGTAAACGACGCAACGGGGATCGATTTCATCACGGAGATGAGCGGCGAAAACAAAATTCTTATAAACTTCAGCTTTCCGGATGCCCACGCAAGCAAACACCCGACTGTCATTCCCAGCGCAAACCCGATAAGTATCCTCGCAGTCGAAAAAGCAGCGCTTTTCCAAAACTCGGCGGTCGGCACAAGACGTATCAGCCGCCCCGCAACATCAACAGGCGAAACGAGCAGTATTTTGCTGTTTATCTTCACAGCGGCGATCTGCCACACACCGAGCCAGAATATTATACTAAACGCCGTCAAAGCCGCTTTTTTTAGCTTGCTCATGTCATCACCTGATTTAAAAGAAATTTCAAAACCGTGCGTTGCTTCGCAACGCACTAGCCAGCCCCGCTCGGCTCCGCTTCACTTCGTTACGCTGCGCCAAGCGGGACTGCTTTTTGAAATTTCTCCTGCACCCCAAATATGTTGATCTTATCTCAACCAACAAAGTAAAACGCGTCGGTCGGGAGCGTTCCGCCTACCGACTTAGGCTCGTTGTCAAACAGAACCTTAAGATAGCCGCTCAGCATATCCTTCATCTCGCTTCCCGTAACGCAGACGATATGACAATTCGGGATAGCCTTCTTTGCGACCGCCGCGGGCACTATGTCGTACTTTCCGACAAGCTCCGCCGCCGCGTCTACGTTTGTGTTCACGTACTCAACGGACTCGCCGTATTCCTTGAGGAAGTCCCTTACGATATGGGGATACGCTTCCGCGAACTCCTTGCGGACGATAACGATACCCGTCAGCAGCGAGCTGTCAACGCCGAGCTTATCCCACTCGTCGTTCAAGTCGAGCGCCACGCGAACGCCCTCGTTCTTGGTCTGCGCAGTGGTAACGAACGGCTGCGGCAGCATAGCCACACTGTTATCGTTAGCCAGCAGCGCCGCAAGACACTCCGCGTGCTCGCTCTTCCACTCAATGGTAACATCGTTTTCAAGTCCGCTGTTCTTGATGATAAAGTTCAGCGCGTACTCTGGCGTTGAGCCCTTGCCTGCCGAGTAGATCGTCTTGCCCTTAAGATCGTCGATGGACTTTACGGTATCCCCGTTCTCGCAGATGTACAGCACACCGAGCGTATTCACAGCCAATGCCTGAACCTTGCCCTCTGTCTTGTTGAACAGCACCGCGCCGAGATTTGCAGGAACACACGCGATATCCACCGTGCCCTGCGCGATCTTGGGAGTGATCTCGTCGGGAGCGGCGAGTATCTCAAACTCAAAGCTCATATCGCCCGTTGTCTCGCGGTCGTTCATCATCTTGGTCATACCCATTGCGGTAGGTCCTTTGAGCGCCGCGATATTTACAACATCGGGCTCGTGAGCCTCGGGAGCTGAAATTTTGTCCGAGCTGTTTTCCGGAGCCGAGTCCTCAACCGTTGTTGAAGAGGTCTGATCCGAGCTTGTCTTCGACGAGCTCCCGCCGTCGCTGCACGCGGTGAGCGTTGCCACGCACATAAGCGCCGCAAAAGCGCCTGCAATGATCTTCTTGAGTTTCATAACAAAATTCTTCCTTTCTTTCGGCATATAGCCGCGTTCGGAAAAACCGATCAGCCGTACACGGCCTTGGACTTTACACCCGGAAGCCTGCCCAGCTTTCCCGCCAGCGCGGAAATGCTGTCCTGCGGCGCGTCGACAACAACGCTGATAATATTCAGACCTCGTTCGCGGTACGGCACGCCCATTCGTCCGCGAATAAACACGCTGTAATCGTGCAGCAGCCGGTTGACTTGCTCCACGCTGCTGTCGTTTTCGATGATCATAGAGATTATCGCAACGCGGTTCTCTGCTTCCATAGCGCAGTCCTTTCTGTTCCGGAACACAAAAAATGCGCCCGAAAACCCGTGTACCAAGCTCAAAGACGCATAACGATATAAACGTGCAAAAACGCACGTGAAAGCTCTGTTGTGCTGTCTTTCGGCTCAATAAAATTTCACCGTCAGTTTTTCTTATAACATGAAGCGTCATTCCATCGGAAACGCCTTTGGTCTGAGCGAACTTCACACTAATATATTATAACCGTTTTTCTATGATTTGTCAAGGGGAATTTTTTCATATAATACCAAAACAGATCATATCTCGATATCCATCCGCTGGCTTCTCCACTTGACCTTCTTGTAACTGTCATCATTCTTGAGAAAGCACATAATGATGTCAACCAGCGTTCCCCACGGATCCTCCGTGTTCTCTTTCAGCTCCAGACGCTGAACGAATCCTCCTGCAATGGTTTTCGGATCGTAATATACGTCGAATTTTCCATCGTCAAAGCAGCACATCATCACTCTGTGGTAGCGCGGACTGCGGATAATGAGCTTGTCTATCCCGCCCCTGCGACAGCGGTTCAGAAGATCAGAGACCACCTGCGGATAACTGTCGCGATCCTCCGAGCCTACCAGCTTTTTCTTCCTGGTTCCGCCCGTCGGATAAACATAGAATTCGGCAGGACTTTGCGGCATATATTTCAACGGTGTAAATCCGTCTGTTGAGATCTTGAAAACCGAATCATCCTTTACCAAAAAGGAATACATATATGTATGCGGCTGATCCCCGTAAATATAATCGCTCGAATCCTCCGAGCAATGCTCAAAGAAGTTGAGCGACAGTACCGCCTGCTTTATCTCGGCGGCATTCTTCACAGAAACGACGCTGCAAATGAATTCAAATTTTTTTTTGAGATCAACGTTGTGAGCCTTAAGGCTCATAACGGGATTGGAGCTTATCCCCGTAAACCATAGATTCTTTTCAAACATATGCGACTGTGGGAGATGCGGATCTCCGATCACCGGAGAATAATTCTCATACCAGTGCGTCACCGACTCCAGTTCCCTGATAAGGGACGCTCTGCATTTATAAGCCAAATCCGTTGCGCTGATCCACATATCTGTCCTTTCCCGTCTGATCCTATGCTTTTACTTTTTTCTGCCTGTCATTTTATCTCCGCCGGTATCCTCCTTCTTCTTTTTGAAGAATGAGAATGTCTTTTTCGGCTTGACCGCCTCCGCCTCTTCGGCTTCTTCACCCTCGTAAACGTAATCCTTGGTTATATAGTCAACATTTCCGACATATTTGTCGGTATTGCAAGGGAGATTCCGCTTTTTCAGGCGCGATTCCACAAATTCCTTGAACAGCATATAGATGACCGCAAATACGGGAACTCCAAGCAGCATACCCATAACTCCGAAAAGTCCGCCTCCGAGAAGTATTGAGATCAGTATCCACACCGCAGGAAGTCCCGTCGAATCCCCGAGGATCAGCGGGCCTATGAAATTCCCGTCAATAGTCTGCATAACCATAACGATAACAAAGAACCACAGCGCCAGCATAGGATTTCCCGAAAGCAGCAGAAGCAGACAGCACGGAATACATCCGATGATCGCTCCGACAACGGGTATCAGCTGGAATATAAATAATATCACCGCCATCAGCGGAGCATACGGCATCCGCATTATCACGCAGCAAATAAAGATCATCATGGCAATAACCATTGATTCAATGATCTTTCCGATTATGGAGCCTAAAAATTTCTCACTCGATCTGCGGCATATTCCAAGGAATTTCTGCGCTCTGTCAGCCTTGACAAACGCAAACAGCATTTTTTTGGTCTGACCGACAAACATCTCCTTTTTAGCAAGCAGGTAGACGGAAAGAGTGAGTCCAAAGAAAATGTTCTTCAGAGCATCAAACGTAGCCCAGATCCCCGACGCTATGTTTCCCGCGAAGTTCAGCAGCTCGCCGGAATACTTGTTCCACAGATCGTTAAAAAATTTGTTTAGATCCTTCAGCGGATTATCCAGAAATTCCGCAATATTCGGATGAGCCTCGGATATCTTGTTCAGGTATTGCTGAACGTTGTCAATATATGTGTTCATATTGGAGAACACTGTTATGATATTTGTAATAAGCTGCGGTATCACCAGTATGATGATAAGCACCAACACCGCCAGAACAATGATCATCGTAAGCGTTAATGACAAAACCCTCGCGCGTGACCGAAGTTTCTGATTGTCAGATCCCGACCACTTTTTGAACAGACCGCGCTCGATCTTCATCATAAGCGGATTAAGCAGATACGCGCAGAAAATGCCGATGATGATCGGCGTTGCAATAGCCGTGAATCCGCTCAGCTTTTGAGAAACGTCGTCAAATTTCACGACCGCCATTATCACCAGCGCACTGAATATCACCGTTCCCGCCGCATACGCCGCTATGGTGAGATATTTTGAATTCCAGTTGATTTTCATTAAAATAACCTCTCAGATTTAACTTTCGCCGAGAAGCCTCAGCGCGTTTCCGCTGAGGATCATCTGCTTTTCCCTGTCGGAAAGCGGAAGCTTATCAAAGCGTTCCAGCTCCTTCGCGGCTCCCCACATCGGATAGTCCGTTCCCCACATAACACGGTCAGCGCCTATCCTTCGTATAAGCTCCGCCGCATGCTCGGGCGACATAGCGTACAGTGAGCTTGAACAGTCCGCATAAACGCCGCTGTGTTCAAACAGCTCGACGCCCTTGTCCCACATCGACCAGCCCGCCAGATGAGCGGCGATCACCGTAAGCCCAGGGAATCTTTTCACCACACGCAGCAGCCGCTCGGGCGAGGAAAAGTCATAACGTTCATCTCCGACATGAAACAGTATCGGAAGCCTTCCCTCCGCCGCCTCATAGATCGGATACGCGAATTCATCATCAACAAAAAACTGCTGAAAATCGCCGTGTATCTTTATGCCCTTAAGACCGAGTGAAATAATGCGCTCGGTCTCCCCCGCGATATCGTCAAAATCGGGGTGAAGCGCTCCGAATCCGATCAGCTTGTCGGGATATTTCCTCACACTCTCCGAGATAAAGTCGTTGATAGCCCTGACCTGTGACGGAACAGTAGCCACGGACTGCACTATAAAGCGATCCACCCCGGCGGCCGTGCCTTCTTCGATCAGTGCGCCGAGCGTACCGTCATACCCGATCTTCAGCCCGCCGTAAAACGCGCTTATACCATCAGTCGCCTTCTGAGCGATCTTATCGGGGAAAATATGCGCGTGCGCATCAATAATCACACAGGGATCCTTCCTTCTTTGTAAATTTTTTTCACAATATTATTATATACCAAATATATCTAAATGTCAAGAGAAAAAGACGCGATTTAAAAACCGCGTCTCAGACTGTATAAAAACCCCTCTCGGGGAGAGGGGAAGAGAGAATAGCAGGGCTCTGCCCCGCACCCTGCCAAAGGGCGCTGGTCTGTCGGTCAGCCCCTCCGTCACTTCGTGACACCTCCCCGCCTGGGGAGTCACCTTTGGATTCCCGAAAAAGAACTTTTTCTACAGTCTGAGACGCGATTTAAAAACCACGTCTTTAATATTATGTTATGATCATGCAGTCCCCAAACGAAAAGAACCTGTACCGTTCCTCTATCGCGGTCTTGTACGCCGCGAGTGTCTTTTCCCTGCCCAGAAACGCGCTTACAAGCATTATAAGCGTGCTTTCGGGAAGGTGAAAATTAGTGATCAGCCCGTCAATGCACTTAAATTCATATCCCGGGTAAATAAAAATGCTCGTATCATCTGACATCTTCCCCGACTGTGCCGCGCTCTCCAGCGTTCTGCACGATGTCGTCCCAACCGCTATGACGCGTCCGCCGCGCTCTTTGCATGCCTTGATCTTGGCGGCGGTCTCCTCGGGGATCGAATAATGCTCCGTGTGCATTTTATGCTGCAAAATATCGTCCTCCTTGACCGGTCGAAACGTTCCAAGCCCGACGTGCAGAGTAACGAACGCGGTGTCAACCCCCATCGCGCGCGCCTTCTCAAATTCCTTTTCAGTGAAATGCAGCCCTGCGGTTGGAGCCGCCGCCGAACCTGTTTCACGGCAGTAGATCGTGTTGTATCTATCCTTATCCTTGAGCTTTTCCGTGATATACGGCGGCAGCGGCATCTGACCGATCCTGTCAAGGATATCGTAGAAATCGCCGCTGTACAAAAATCGCACAAGTCTGTTGCCGCCGTCCAGCGTGTCAAGTATCTCCGCCGACAATCCCTCGGGAAAATCAACAACAGCGCCGGGCTTGAGCCGCCTTCCGGGACGTACCATGGTCTCCCATTCGTCAATACTGCGGCGCTTGAGCAGAAGCAGCTCGCACAGAACTCCCGTTTCGCACTTTGTTCCGTAGATACGCGCCGGAAACACCTTGCTGTCGTTCATTACGAGAAGGTCACCGCTTTTGAGGTGATCGCATATATTATAAAAGCGGTCGTGGAATATCTCGCCGCTTTTGCGGTCTATTTTCATCAGCCGCGAGCTGTCGCGCGGTTCCACAGGAGTTTGTGCTATAAGCTCCTCGGGAAGGTCATAATAGAAGTCACTTTTTAACATTTTGATCTCCGAATTCGTTATTTCCGATATTTTATTATATCATATTATCTGCTGTTTGTCAATTACAGAAAAGTAAAAATGTACAAAAGAAATTACCCATATCCGTTTATTTTCTCCGAAAAAAAATACTAAACATATTGACAAAGGATAAATAACGTGATACAATATAATAGATATTTGATAGAGGTGCGGGATTGATCAGTAACGCGGCATACAAAGAGCTTTTCGGAGAGCGCGGCGTGAAAGGCAATTTCGCCGAGGAGTGCACGTTCCGAAGCGTGTATTATCCGGTTGTGCGTTCAACAGGCGTACAACTGTCATCGGCTTTGCTTGATGGAGTGCTATCGCAAAATAAAATTTGCAGCATTAAAAGCAGATCCGATGATATCTTTCATCGGATTTTTTATTAAAAATTAATATGCAAAGGATGGAGATCTATGAAACAACAGTACAATGTCGGAATAATCGGCGCAACGGGAATGGTAGGACAGCGTTTCGCAACCCTGCTGGAAAATCATCCGTGGTTCAAGGTAGTCGCGCTTGCGGCTTCCCCGCGTTCTGCGGGCAAGACCTACAAGGAAGCAGTCGGCAGCCGTTGGTGTATGGACACCCCCATGCCCAAAAATATGGAGAACCTTGTGATCATGGACGCGACCGCGGATGTTGAAAAGATCGCGGGTATGGTGGATTTCGTGTTCTGCGCGGTTGATATGAAGAAGGACGAGATCAAGGCTCTCGAGGAGCGTTACGCAAAGGCTGAGTGCCCCGTTATGTCCAATAACTCCGCTCACCGCTTCACTCCCGACGTTCCGATGATCATCCCGGAAGTAAACTCCGACCACGCGGCGATCATCGACGCACAGAAGAAGCGTCTTGGCACCAAGCGCGGATTTATTTCCGTTAAATCCAACTGCTCTATCCAGAGCTATGTTCCGGCACTTTCGCCGCTCAGAAAGTTCGGTATCACCGAGATCCTTGCCTGCACATATCAGGCGATCTCCGGTGCCGGTAAGACCTTCGAGACCTGGCCCGAAATGGTCGACAACCTTATTCCCTACATCGGCGGCGAGGAAGAAAAGTCCGAGCAGGAGCCGCTCAAGGTATGGGGTCACATCGAGGGCGATCAGATCGTAAAGTGCGAAAAGCCGAGCATTACTACTCAATGCCTGCGCGTTCCCGTATCCAACGGTCACTTCGCGGCTGTATTCGTAAGATTCGAGAACAAGCCCTCCATTGAAGAGATCAAGAAGATCTGGGCTGAGTATTCCGCAAAGCCTCAGGAGCTCAAGCTCCCCTCCGCACCGAAGCAGTTCCTCAACTACTTTGAAGAGGATAATATGCCCCAGGCAAAGCTTCACCGCAATCTCGAGGGCGGTATGGCGGTATCCATCGGCAGACTTCGCCCCGACACACAGTTCGACTACAAGTTCGTATGTCTCTCACACAACACCCTTCGCGGCGCGGTAGGCGGCGCGGTAGAGATGGCGGAGCTGCTCGCGGCAATGGACTACCTTGACTGATTTTTTTATTTAAAACGCTCGGCGGAGGTAAAATTCTGCTCCCCGCCGGCGTTTGCGAAAGGATATTTCGTATGAGCAAAACGATTTTTACAGGCTGCGCCACGGCGATCGCCACTCCGATGAACGCCGACGGCAGCATTAATTACGACGAGTTCGGCAAGCTGATCGATTTCCAGATAGACAACAAGATCGACGGTATCGTCATCTGCGGCACCACAGGCGAATCAGCCACCATGACCGACGAGGAACACATTGAGGTCATCCGCTACGGTATCAAGCGCGTTGCGGGACGCGTTCCCGTTATCGCTGGCGCAGGCAGCAACGACACCGCCTACGCCGTAGACCTTTCCAAGGAAGCCGAGAAAGCGGGCGCGGACGCACTGCTCCACGTCACACCGTACTACAACAAAGCGTCTCAGCGCGGTCTGGTAAAGCACTTCACCGCAATCGCTGACGCTGTAAATATCCCGATCATGCTGTATAACGTTCCGTCCAGAACGGGCGTGAATATCGCGGTGGATACCTATAAAGAGCTTTCCAAGCACCCTAACATCACCGCCGTAAAGGAAGCGTCGGGAAATATGGACACCGTAATGCAGCTTTCCGCGTACACCGACCTTGATATCTACTCCGGCAACGACGACGAGGCGCTGTGCTGTCTCGCGCTCGGCGGCAAGGGACTTGTTTCCGTAACATCAAATGTCGCTCCAAAGGAGAAGCACGACGAGATCATGCTGTTCCTTGAAGGCAAGCACGACGAGGCGCTGGAGATCCAGAAGAAGCTCCTTGCGCTTGACAAAGCGATGTTTATGGACGTAAACCCGATCCCCGTAAAGGAAGCGCTCAATATCATGGGCTTCAAGGCGGGCGAGTGCCGTCTGCCGCTCTGCTCCATGACGGACGAAATGATCGCAAAGCTCAGAGCCGTTATGGAACCGCTGGGCCTAGTAAACAAGATCAATTAAAATTTAAGGGCGGTGCGGCTGACCGTACCGCTCATTTTTGGAAGGAAATAAAAATGACAAAAATTGCTGTAACAGGCGCATGCGGACGTATGGGACGCGTTATAACAGGACTTTGCGGCGAACGCGCGGATTGCGAGGTAATTGCCGGGATCGATAAGTTCGGCGAAAAATACGGCGAATTTCCGATCTGCAAAAGCGTTTTCGACATTCCGGAAAAGCCCGATGTAATCATAGACTTTTCGCATCCGTCAATGCTGCCCGACCTGCTTTCCTATTGCAAGATGAACAACGTTCCCTTGGTGATAGGCACGACAGGATATTCGGACGATGAAAAATCTCAGATCACCGCCGCGTCCGAGCAGATACCCGTGTTTTTCACGTTTAATATGTCGCTCGGTATCAATCTTCTCGCTGAGCTTGCCAAAAAAGCGGCGCAGATACTCGGCGGACAGTTCGATATAGAGATCGTCGAGAAACACCATAATCAGAAAAAGGACGCTCCCTCCGGCACGGCGATAATGCTTGCCGAAGCGATCAATGAGGAGCTTGACAACCGCTATCATTACGTTTACGACCGCCATTCCGTGCGCAAGCCGCGCGATAAGGACGAGATCGGAATGCACTCGGTGCGCGGCGGTACGATAGTCGGCGAGCATGAGATCATTTTCGCGGGTCACGACGAGGTGATCACACTGTCGCACTCGGCACAGTCGCGCGAGGTGTTCGCGGTCGGCGCGGTGAACGCCGCCGTTTTCCTCAGCGGAAAGCCCGCAGGCTTGTACGCCATGAGCGATCTTATTAAAGAACAATAATAAGATCATACAGTGATCCAAAAGGAGTATACACATGAAAATTGAAGTGACTGAAAACGTTTCCGCGGTTTCGTTCAACAACGTTCCGCTCAACAAAACCATTATGGAGGACACGCTGAAAGCGGTCGCGGGTGTAGGAATAAATCTCGATATGATCTCCATGACCGCCCCCACCTCCGAGATATTCAGCTTCGGATTCACGGTAAACGACGAGGATATGCCCAAGCTCCTCAAAATGAACAAGCAGCTTAAGGAGATCAGCGGCGTTTCCCCGATGATCAACAGCTCAAACCGCAAGATCGTTATCCAAACAGGCGAAATGACCGAAACGATCGGTTTTGCTGCGCGTGTTTTCGAGATCCTCAACCGCCTTGAAGCAATGATCCTGATGATCACCACGGGCGTTGACGAGATCTCCATGCTCATACGCGACGCGGACGCGGACGCTGTAGTTGCCGCCTTTGAAAAGGAGTTTGCATGAATACGGCACTGCTTTTGACAATCGCGGAATCCTCATCATCGGAAATATCCGACGTATCCGATATATCCGAATCTGCTGCCGAAAGCAGCGATCTTCTGCACGAGCTCGCAGAACACCCCGGCGATTTCTCGGCGCTCGGAAAATTTCTTCAAAATCTCGGCTCCGCGATGCTTTCTGCGATCCCGACGATACTTTTCGCGCTTTTGGTG
>JAIEDJ010000381.1 GCA_029068025.1 Oscillospiraceae bacterium
GTGGGTTTCGCGCAGCGAAACACGCTTGCGGGGGCGGCTAGGGCAACACGCAGTGTTGCCCGTTTTTGAAATTTTTTTGATAAACAACCCCTCGTCAACGTGACAAACCAGCCAAGATCAACATTTAGGGGTTTATCTGCAGTCTGTAGCCCCCTTCACCGAGGGGGCTTCCATATTTACAGCCTGAAATTTAGTAAAAATGACGAAAATCGACACAAATTTTCTAAAAAACTATGCAAAAATGTGCTTGCAATTTTCCTTTGTTTGTAGTAAAATAATATATGGGGAAAGTTGCGGCCGCAGGGGAATTGCGATCGTAACGAAAAATGGAAAAGGCAATGATTGGATCATGAGGAGGATTTTTTGCATGAAGATCAAGTCTGTTCTGGCGGCTTGTGCTGCGGCAGCGGTGCTTTCAGCAACTTCTGTTACAGCTTTTGCCGAGACCGACAACGACGATGAAAAGGACACCCTTGCAGTGACGGGCGCAAACGCCGCGATGGTAGATACTGTTGCGGAGACCGCTACGGTTGAAAGCGACAAGAGCACCAAGACCGGTGCCGAGGGCGTAGCTGCCGTGTTGGGAGTTGTCGCGCTTGCGGGTGCCGCTGTGGTTATGTCCCGTAAAAAAGCATAATATAAAAAGATACATAACAAACGCCTTTAACAAGCGGTACTCTGCCGTAAGTTAAAGGCGTTTGTATCGGATGTGATTGTATTTCCCCCGAAGAGCGGGGAAATAATATAGAAAAAATATAATTCGGAGGAAACAGTTATGACTATCACAAACGACATCAGATACATTGGAGTAAACGATCACGAGATCGACCTGTTTGAAGGAATGTACGTCGTTCCCAACGGAATGGCATACAATTCCTATGTAATTATGGACGAGAAGATCGCGGTAATGGATACGGTTGATCAGCATTTCGGCGGCGAGTGGATGAGCAATCTCGAAAAGGAGCTCGGCGGCAGAAATCCCGACTATCTTGTAGTCCAGCATATGGAACCTGATCACTCCGCCAATATCAAGGTATTCGCGGACAAGTTCCCGAAAGCCGTGATCGTCGCTTCCGACAAGGCTTTCGTAATGATGAAGCAGTTCTTCGGCACAGACTTCGCCGACCGCCGTATTGTTGTAGGCGAGGGGGACAAGCTCGAGCTCGGAAAGCACGTGCTGAACTTTATCACCGCGCCAATGGTTCACTGGCCCGAGGTCATCATGACCTACGACAGCACCGACAAGGTTCTGTTTTCCGCTGACGCTTTCGGAAAGTTTGGAGCGCTTGACGTTGAAGATCCCGAGGGGTGGGCTTGCGAAGCGCGCCGCTACTACTTCGGTATCGTAGGAAAGTACGGCACACAGGTTCAGGCACTGCTGAAAAAGGTCACAATGCCCGTGGAGAAGATCCTGCCGCTGCACGGACCTATCCTCACGGAAAACCTCGGCTACTATCTCGATCTGTACAACACCTGGTCGAGCTACGGCGTTGAGAGCGAGGGCGTTGTTATCGCATACACCAGCGTTTACGATCACACCAAGGCGGCTGCCGAGCTGCTTGCCGAGAAGCTTCGCGAGGGCGGCTGCCCGAAGGTAGCCATCACCGATCTCGCGCGCGACGATATGCCGGAAGCGGTCGAGGACGCGTTCCGTTACGGAAAGCTCGTGCTTGCGACCACCACCTACAACAACGGCATTTTCCCGTTTATGAGAGAATTTATCGAGCACCTGACCGAGCGCAACTACCAGAACCGCGTTATCGGAGTTATTGAGAACGGTTCATGGGCACCGACCGCCGCAAAGGCGATCAAGGCGATGTTCGAGAAGAGCAAGGGGATTACCTTCACCGATACTACGGTAACGATCCGCTCCGCGCTGAACGACGAAAGCACCGCGCAGATAGAAGCGCTGGCAAAGGAGCTTTTGTAATATAGCTTTTCCGTAATGCTTCACCGCCTTCAGCGATTAAGCATTACGGAAAACTCTTTTTGGCGCAAACCAAACAAATGGGTGATCACAAGAAGCATGAGCAACACTTGACAATTACTCATTTTTGTGATAAAATAGACTTAACAAGAAAGGTGGTGAGAACATTGACCGATAAAGAAAGAAAGGACACGAAAATGGCTACACTGTATGAATTGAGACTGATATTGAAAAAGAATGATAAAAAAGAATACACTCTTGAAGAACTTTTTGAATTACTTGATAATATAGCGGATGCAAAAGATCAAGAGATGTAAAAAAAAAGCCCCGAGGAAGGCGGGGAACCATACAAAAAAAATACTTCTTCGGCGCAAACAGCATTGACTTTCCGGGGCGGAGTGAGGAAACTCGCCGTCATGCCTGTTCTGACAGGCGGCGCCGAGCATTATATCATCAAATAAAGGCGGGGGCAAAACGCTCCCGCCTTTGCCCGTATTCCGCAAAAAACAATTTTTTTTAATTATCCTGTAGCATTTCATCAAAAAAGTTGTATAGGTAAGCAGAGGGCAGAGAAACTTTACAATGTGCGCACACCGACATATCGGATCCGTTTCTCCCCATTCTCTGCTTTCTGCTCTTATTTGGATCGAAAGGAGGCGATATCGTGGAGGACAGCGAGATCATTGCGCTTTTTCAGGAGCGTGACGAAAAGGCTATCGCGGCTTCTTCAGAAAAATTCGGGAAATATTGCAGAACCATCGCGCGCCGTATCCTGAAAAACGAAGAGGACGTGAACGACTGCGTAAACGAGGTTTACTTAAAAGCCTGGGAGAGCATTCCCCCGAAAAAACCGCCCGCGCTTGGAATGTTTTTCGGGAAGCTCACAAAAAATCACGCGCTCAATCTATTGAAGCGCTCCAAGACCCGCAAGCGCGGAGGCGGCACCGAGGAGCTTGTTTTTGAGGAGCTTGAGGAATGTATTTCCGACAGATTCACTGTCGAGAGCGAGCTGGAGCGCAAGGAGCTTGTCGCGGCAATTAACCGCTTTCTCGAAGACTGCGGCGAGACCAACCGCAAGGCGTTCGTTTTAAGATATTGGTACTGCTCCGATCTCCGTTATATCGCCGGGTATCTCGGGATCTCCGAAAAGAACGCCTCCGTGATCCTCACCAGAACACGCAAAAAACTCAAAGAATTTCTTATCAAGGAGGGATTTGATATATGAAACCGCAGGAATTCTTCAATATTATTTCCGATATAGACGAACGCTTTGTAAACGAGGTCAGCGACGACGCTTCCCGTGTTACCGAACAGAACAGCGCCTTCTCCGAAACTCAGCGTCCGCAGATCTACCGCGCCGAGCGTTCCACGCACAAAGCGTTTTTAAAGCCGCTGATGTGCGGCGCGGCTTGTCTTGCCATAGCAGGCGGCGCGGCGCTTGGTTTCGCAACGTTCGCGAGATCCGGCGGCGTCAAGACCGCTCCGGCTGATGTATCATCCAACAGCGGTGCTATTATCAGCGGCGCGGCAAGCTCGGGTGTTACCCTTGACAATAACTCCGGTCAAGCGACAAGCTCGGATGCCGATGTTGAACATATCATCTATCCGCCCGAACAGCCGGCGGTCAGCGAGCCGCAATACGAATTCCAGTATTTTGTTGACAACAAATACAAGGGTATGGACGGAATGCGCGATTATTTCAACACACATTACACCCAAAACCACGGCTATGGTCTGGGACATCTCAATTCCAATGCCCTGGTACCGAAGGAGATCAAATACAGCGATGACTGTCTCAGGCTGAATATGAAGATCGGCACCGGCTGTGACATATACGCGATCGACAGCGGAAAAGTAGTTTATGCAGGGGATTCAGATTATGGCGATCTGATCATCATCATGCACACTCCCGATGATTATTCCGCATATGGCTACCTTGACGAACTGCTCGTAAAGTCCGGCGACATTGTAGAAAATGGCACGGTCATCGCAAGATCCGGCAGCGCTCAGAATTATGTTGACAACAGCACAAGACATTGTATGGATCAGATCAGCTATGATGTAACTGTGCTCCGGTTTGACAGGCAGATAACCCCGGGTGAATGGAACCTCTACGCTGCGTCAACGCTTGCTCCGACGCGCGAACCCGACGGCTT
Source organism: Oscillospiraceae bacterium (assembly GCA_029068025.1). Classification (GTDB taxonomy): domain Bacteria; phylum Bacillota; class Clostridia; order Oscillospirales; family Ruminococcaceae; genus CAG-115. The sequence goes on from JAIEDJ010000381.1 coordinate 4,084, forward strand.
GACCTTGCCAGAATATCTTGAGAAAGAGATGAATTCGGATCCGCTCGGAAGGTACTATAACACTTATTACTTCAAGAAGTCCGCTCACGGCTGCGCAACGACCTCTGTCGCGGGGCTGGTCAACCGCCCGTCCTCGTATGAGTCCGATGAGCACTGCCGCATACTTGACATTAAGTGTGATCCCGGCTGCGATATTTTCGCGTTCGGCAGCGGAACCGTTGTTTACGCCGGAGCTTCAAGTCATGGCAATGTTGTTATCATAAAGCACGCCGAGGACGATTACACAGCCTACGGCTATCTTGACGATCTGTTTGTAACAGCCGGCGACAGCGTTAATGAGGGCGATGTCATCGCGAGATCCGCTAGCGCACGGAGCTATTCCAACAAAGCAGACTATGATGTGGAGGTGCTCAGATCCGACAAGGAGATCACCCCGGACAAATGGAACGATCATTCGGCGTTTATGCTTGATAATCCCTGGCACAGCAGCAGATCTATGTTTTAAACAATTAAAAACAAGTGCCTCACATAAAAACCGTGAGGCGCTTTTGTCTTTATCAGTCTTCCTCGCTCCCCTGCCAGCGGATATGCGGCATATCCCCGTTCAGAAGCATAGGCATTATCATGCTCATAAACTCGATCGCGCCGTTTATATCCCACCTATCTATGTGGAACATATATACTCCGCACCCGAACACCAGCGAGCGCATATATTCCTCGAAGTTTGAGAACTCATCGCGTGCCTGATCGGTGAGCATAAGCATTATCGTGCAGTAATCGGTGTTTCCGATGATATCGCACGAATAAGCAAGCCGCGCAAGTCCCACCTTTTCGCAGATATCCCAGGCCATTACGCCCGCCTCGGGCAGGTACTCATTGAACGGCTTGAAAAACTCCACGGCGTTGAAAAACGCTTCTCTGCCCTGATCGTTCAGCTCGGCAACATCGAAATTCGGCTCTCCCGCAAGATACGGCGGAATATCGGTGTAGAAATTCATGATATTGCAGCCCGTGTACCTTGTAAACATCTCTCGGAAGCTCTCACGGTCGTGAACGCCATACATATTCTCAAAGAAGTCGAGCACCGCCTGCTTGTCTGCGCCCTCGTACTTCAAAAAGTAGTTTTCCTTATCAAACAGCAGTCCCTTGCTCGTTCCGGGGATCTTCCGTATCGCGGGCAGATATCCGAGGTACATAGTGAATTCCTCCTCGGAGATCTCGTCCCTCTCCTCTTCGGACTTTTGCGAAAACGCTTCGGTGATATCCTTGTCCATGCGCTCGGAAAGCTGTCTCAGCTTTTTAAGCTCTTTATTTATGCAGTCACGACATTCGCCGATCAGCTTATCCCACTCGTGTTCGCCCTTGTCCTCGGGATCGACCGCCTTGCCGTCGTTAAAGCAGGAGATAGCCATCATTTCCTTGTCCTCGCCATAGTAGCTGTATCCGTACAAGTAGCAGAACGACGCTCTCAGCTCGGGAGTGTCACACAGCGGATCGACAAGCCTCAGCTCCTCGCGCGCCTTGTCGAACTTTCCGAGATTGTTGTACGCGCTGATAAGCCGGAACCATATTTCCGTGCCCCATATCTCGCGCGGCACCGCGGTTATCGCGTCGACGATCCCGCTGAAATCCTCACTATCGTAGCAGTCATCAAGAGTTTTAAAGATCTCGTCGTTTTCGCTGATCTTTCCGTTTTCATCAAGCCTATAGTTCATTGGGTTTACCTTCCTTTAAAAAAATAATGCCGCACGACAAATGCCGTGCGGCAAACCATGTTATATTTACTTGGTAAAGTATCTGATCGCGTTGTTGTAGCAGATATCCTTTACGATCTCTCCTACGAACTCAACATCGTTGGGGTACTCGCCCTCCTCGATCAGCTTGCCGAACATATCACAGACTATGCGGCGGAAATACTCGTGACGGGTGTAAGACAGGAAGCTGCGGCTGTCGGTGAGCATTCCGACGAACTTGCTTACAAGTCCGAGCTGCGACAGAGCGGTGAGCTGCTTCTCCATGCCGTCCTTCTGATCGTTGAACCACCAA
>JAIEDJ010000382.1 GCA_029068025.1 Oscillospiraceae bacterium
GGTCAGGCTGTAGCCGTAAAGTTTTTTGGCAAGCATGGGGAAGGTTATACCCTAAAGCCCGGCAGCGAAGATATTCATGCAAACTATCCACACGGCAACCGGATCGACTCCGCCGAAAAATGAACCGGTATATCTGCAAAAAGCCGGCCCCCAATAGCACAAGTATCCTCTGAAATCATATATCCCTTTGAATTCTTCAAAATTGCCGATATCGGATATTCGATACCAATAATCGTTCTGATCGCCGCCATCCAAAAATCTCGGTATTGCTCCCGTGTAAAATGAAATCAGTGAAAAAGCGGAAAGCGCAATAAATATCACGATCACATCAAGCGCCATATTGTATTTTATCCATTTATTGTCTTTGTGCGTCAAAGCATATATGCTGAATTTCCGCAGAATATATTTTTCCGAAACATACACTGTGAAAACGATCAAAACGAACGTCGATATGTATATTATAAAATACGGTATCAAATGCGTATAGCTTTCACATATGGGCATACAACGAACCAATGACGCGGCGTTTTCGCTGTAAAGATCGTACACCCGTAAAAAATTTTCGCATTCAACTTTTATCATTCCTCCGGAAGGCATAGCGATAAGATTAAACGATGTGTTAGCGAAGCCGGGGCAGTCAAAGGTAACGGTTTTACCCGAGCTGGCGTTGGTGTCGATCAAAAGAATATTGTATCCGGTATCGGCTTTGGTCTGCTCATATTCGATACCGGCGGAGGACAATGACGAACGAATAAGCCAAAATGCGTCATGAGGGGATCCTTCAAGGTTGTCGGCTATGCAGACATATTCGGCGGCGGTCTCGGTATTTTCTCTTTTGAGAAAAGTAATGCTTACGGTTTTGATCTTGCTTTTATTGATATTGTCTGCCATTTCATTTATTGGCGTTGACAGTGAAACGGTGATCATGACCGAAATAATAAGCAGCGCCGTATTTTTCGCAGCAGTTTTTTCCGAAAAAAGCCGATTGATCCAGTTCCAAATTGCTTTCATATATACCTCGTTTACTTCAGGCAACACCTCACAAAGACCGCAGCCGCCCCAAAGCGGCTGCGCAAATATCGTGAATCAGTATTGACTTTATAAGCAAAAAAAAATTCTACAGCCTTCTTGCACCTATATAGGTGCAAGAATAGTATAGCACAAATTTATAATAAAGTCAATGGGACTTTGCACCTATTTGAGAACAAGAAATTATAAGGAGATTTGTGCAAAATGAACAAGGCAATCGAAGCAGCTGTAGGTAACAACATTAGGATCCTACGAGAAAAGAAAAATCTTACTCAGGAACAGGTGGCTGCCAGGCTGCAAATAAACGGCTGTGATATTACCAGCAGCGCAGGTGCAAAAATCGAAGTGGGGCAGCGTCACCTTTATCCGGATGAGATAATTCTGTTAAAGAAAATATTGTGTGTTGAGTATGATGAAATTTTTGATGTAAAATACTAGTTTGGGTTGACAAATCGGCGGTTTTGTGGTATATTAGAAGTAACAATTATTTTTGCATAATAAAGAGAGGTAAAATACTATGTCATTAAGAATCGAAACCGAAGCAAGCCGCTGCCTGAACTGCAAGAACCCGCAGTGCATGAAATTCTGCCCCGTTCATACTCCTATCCCGCAGCTTATCCAGAAGTTCAAGGACGGCAAGGTCATGGAGGCGGGCGCGGCTCTGTTTGAGAACAATCCGCTGAGTGTTGTCTGCGCTACCGTGTGCAACCATGAGGCGCAGTGCGCGGGTCACTGCGTTCTTGGAAAGAAGGACACGCCCGTTCAGTTCTATGAGATCGAGAAGTTCGTATCCGACGCGTACCTCAGCCGTATACGTCCCGAACGAAAGCTCTTAAACGGCAAGCGTGCCGCGATCATAGGATCGGGCCCCGCGGGTATTACCGTGGCTATTATGCTCGCCAAGGAGGGCTATGGAGTTACCATTTTCGAGCGCAAGAACGATATCGGCGGTATGCTGAGATACGGTATCCCCGAATTCAGGCTTCCTAACTCGGTCATTGACCGTTATAAGAAGCTGCTTGACAAGCTGGGGGTTCAGATCCGCCTTAACACCACGATCGGCGGCGCGCTGAAGATCGACGATCTTTTCCGTGACGGCTATGACTCTGTGTTTGTCGGCACGGGCGCTTGGAGACCGAGAACGCTCAATGTAGAGGGCGAGTGCCTTGCGAACGTACATTTCGGTATCTCGTATCTTGAAAACCCGAGCCATCACGAGCTTGGCGAGACCGTTGCCATTATCGGAATGGGCAACGTCGCGATGGACGTTGCGCGTACCGCGTTCCGTCACGGAGCGGAAAGAGTTATGCTTTTCGCGCGCAGCAATAAGGCTACCGCAAGCTCTCACGAGATGAGCTATGCTAAGCTTGACGGCGCGGAATTTATTTACGGAAAGCAGATCACCCGCATCACTCCCGAGGGTCCCGTGTTCAAGACCTCGATCTTTGATGCGGAGGGTAATATTATTGATTATAAGGACGATGAGGAGCTTGTTCGCGCGGATTCCGTTATCATCGCGGCAAGCCAGCGCCCGAAGGATAAGCTGATCCTTTCTACCGAGCATCTGGAGGGAACTGCGAAGGGTCTGCTCGTCGTTGACGAGAACAACATGACCACTCACCCCGGAGTGTTCGCCGCAGGCGACGTTATCACCGGTCCGCTTACCGTTGTTCATGCCGTTGAGGACGCGAAGAAAACCGCACGCGCTATGATGGAGTACATGGATAAGAAAGCGGCTGAAAAGCAATAAAAATCAGTGCTGAACGCACAATAACAATCCCCCGGCGTACTCAACGCACCGGGGGATGATTTTATTCGCTGAATATGCTGTCCGCTTCCTCCTTGGATGGGAGCATGGAAACCGTTGACAGCTTGCGGTTGATCGCTCTGGTGCGCGTTCCGATAAGCGTGTCAAGCTCCTCGTCAACTTTCCTCAGGCGGTCGCGCGTCTTGGTGAGAACGTCCTCAAAGGTGGAGAATTCCTTTTTGGCAGCTTCGAGTATCTTCCAGACCTCGCCGCTTTTCTTTTGAATAGCGAGCGTCTTAAAGCCCATTTGCAGGCTGTTGAGCATTGCCGCCATTGTTGATGGTCCCGCAACGTTGATGGAAAATTCGCGCTGTAAGCGCTCCACCATTCCCATATTCACGACTTCCGCGTATAATCCCTCAAAGGGCAGGAACATTATCGCAAAATTTGTTGTGTGCGGCGGAACTACATATTTGCTGCGAATGCTTTTGGCGCAGCGGATGATCTCGTTTTCAAGCAGCTTGCGCTTTTCCTTGAGCGCATCCGGATCTCCCGAATTGTACGCGTCGATAAGGTTGGAATATGTATCACCCGGGAATTTCGAATCTATCGGCAGATAAATGCTTTCGCCGTCTTCGGCTCCGGGAAGCTTCACAGCGAAATCCACACGCTCGGTGTTTCCCGGTGCAACACACACCTGCTCGGCATACTGCTCGGGGGCGAGTATCTCCGAGAGGATCGCGCTGAGCTGTATCTCGCCCATGATTCCGCGCGTTTTGACGTTTGAGAGGACGTTCTTCAGGTCGGATACTCCCGCCGCGACGGTTTTCATCTGCCCAAGTCCCTCATGGACTTCCGCAAGCCGCTTGCTGACGGATTCAAAGGACTGAGTTATCTTATCGTCAAGGGTCTTTTGCAGCTTTTCGTTGACGGTGTTGTTGATCCTGTCAAGGCTTTCGCGGTTCTCGCGGCGCAGCTTCTCCATGCTCTCGGAATTGGAGTTGCGGACATTGGTCAATGTGTCGTTGATCTCGCGGCGGATCGTCTCGAACTTCTTTTCAAGGGCTTCAAGGCGTTCTGTGGTGTTCTTCTGCTGGCGTTCCTCCGCGTCGTTCAGCGTTTTTCCAAGCTCGGACATATTCTTCACTACCGTTTCAAATGCGCGGTTCAGTTTTTCGTCAAGAGTGTTCTGCATTTTCTCGGTGACGACGCTGTTGATCTTTGTGAGACTGTCGCGGTTTTCGGCGCGGAGACCGTTCATTTCGGTTTTTATCTCGGAAATAATCTCGGTGTTTCTTTTCTGCTGACGCTCCTGTGACGACGCGAGGCTTTCGCCGATGGTGGCGATCTGCTTTATCGTCGAATCACCCTGACGCATGGTCTGATCCAACAGACGGCTGTTGTCGCCTGCGTTCGTTTGGGTCAGCACCTCGATCTTGTTTTTCAGCTCGGAGAGTTTATCCGTATAGGCGTCTTTGCTCGGTTTAAACAGTTTTATCAGTACTGCGGCAAGCAAAATAATGATGACAACGCAGCATATCAATATAGCGGTCTCCATTGTGATCCTCCTGTAATATAATAATTTAAATTATATCACTTTTTCCTTGTTTTGTCAACAAGATACGACTTCTTGACATTGTATAAGATAAAATGTTATAATATATTTATTACCCTATATTAAAAGTTTTTTTGCCAAGATATCAACAGTTTTAAACACGCATGAGAAATTTCAAAAAGCGGTCCTCCGCCGCATACCGCGTAAGCGGTGTGCGGCGGAGGACTGGCTAGTGCGGTGCGAAGCACCGCACGGTTTTGAAATTTCTTTTAAATCAACAGCTCCTCGTCAACGTCCGTTAGATTTATCAACAAACTAATTTACAGCGAGCTTGACACTTTTTTGACTTTTTTGGTTTATAATTACAACAGAGGTGTTTTTTATGTCTTATAAGATATTGATAGTTGATGATGAACCTATGCTGACTTCGCTGCTTAAGGATCATTTCTCCGACTGCGGCTATGAGGCTGTCACCGCGAACAGCGCAAAGGACGCTATGGCGCGGATAAACGAGCAGCCCGATCTTATCCTGCTGGATATCAATATGCCTGATATGGACGGGCTGGAGCTTTGCAAGGCGGTTCGGTCGCACGTGTCCTGCCCGATACTGTTCCTGACCGCGCGGATCACCGAGCTTGATAAAGTAAACGGTTTTATGGCGGGCGGGGACGATTACATCACAAAGCCCTTCGGTCTGGCGGAGATCACCGCGCGTGTGGCGGCTCATCTGCGCCGTGACGAACGCGCTCACAATAATTCGCGGTTCACCGTTTCTGAGGATCTGATCGTCAATTTCTCCGAGCGCACCGTATTCTATAAGGATACGGAGATCGTGTTTTCAAAGCGCGAGTTTGATATAATAGAATTCCTGATCTCCAACGCGGGGCAGATATTCGAGCGCGAGCACTTGTATGAAGCGGTCTGGGGTCTGGACGCGGAGGGCGACAACACCGTTATCAAGGAGCATATCCGCAAGATCCGCAAAAAGCTCAAGGACGTTACGGGCTCGGACGATTATATTGAAACGGTCTGGGGGGTCGGCTATAAATGGAAGAAGTAAGGCGTTCCGCACTGCGCGGCGATTTTATAAAGTACGTGCTTGCGGCGTTTTTCAGCGCCGCGGTGCTGTCGATAGTCGTGATACTCGGGTGTGTCGCGACGCGCGAATGGCTTGTTCCAAGCTCGGACAAGGTGTATCTTAACTGGGGGAGCAGAGGGATAGAGACTGTTCCCGAAACGCCGAACTACGGCTTTGAGATACTGTCGCTGGCGGAGCCCTCGGAGGATAATCCGTTCTATTCGGATGATCCCGCAGTGAAAAAATCGTTTGTGCTGAGCGGTTCAAGGGTACGCGATAATGATGTAGTGATGTCGGTCACAAGAATAAACAGCTCGCCGAAAGCACTTTCCCAGAATAAGCGCTTTGTCTATTACGCAAGCGGCGTAACGATGGTGATACTCCCAATAATTCTGGCGCTGTCAGCGGTGCTTATCTGCGGATATATGTTCTATGAGGAGAAGCTGAGGAGACCCATCGAAACGCTTTCCGCGGCGACCGAAAAGATCTCGGAGCAGGATCTGGATTTTACGGTTGATTACCGTTCCTCCGATGAGCTGGGCGCGCTGTGCGGCTCGTTTGAGCAAATGCGCGCGGCACTGAGGGCTAACAATGAGGAAATGTGGCAGATGCTCACCGAGCGGCGGCGGCTCCAGGCTTCCGTGGCGCACGATCTTCGCAATCCGATAGCTATCATCGAGGGACACGCGGAGTATCTCAAGCTTCATATTCAAGGCGGAAGATCCGACAGCGAAAAGATACTCTCCGTCGCGGACAACATCGAAAACGCCGCCAAGCGTCTGGAGCACTACACCGAGAGCATTCGCGCGATAAACCGCGTTGAGGAGCTTGAAGTAAAGCGTGAGCAGACGGATCTTGAAGCGCTGTTTGAGGAGATCTCCGAGGATCTTTCCACGCTTGCGGAGCGCGGAGATGTTGAGGTCGTGTGTGAGAACAGCGTCGGCAAACGCGCGTTAAAGCTGGATCGGCAGGCGCTCTACCGTATTCTTGAGAATGTTGTCGGAAACGCGCTGAGGTTCGCGAAAAGCCATATATACGTGCGGTTTTCTATCGGCAGTGACGAAAGATTGTGCGTTTCCGTGTCGGACGACGGAACGGGATTCCCCGAAAAGCAGCTGAAAAACCAAAGTGCGTCTTTCCCCGAGAGTATAGGCAGCGGGGAACACTCCGGGCTGGGGCTGCCGATCTGCCGTATACTCGCGAGAAAGCACGGCGGTGAGATCGTGCTTGGCAACGTTAACGGCGCGGAGGTAAAAATATTTCTTAATGTAAAATAATTTGACGATTTATTGACTTTTGTGATATATAATCCCTTTGTTGAATGAAGAAGCCCTGAACAACATTATAAAACAGCAGGAAATTTCAAAAAGTGTCTAAATTTTGTGTAAACAAAATTTAGACCGGTTCGTACTTGACGGCTTAACGAAGCGAAGCGGAGTGTGCCGTCAAGTGCGAATTTTGAAATTTTTTCAAATAACTTGCCTTTTGTCAACGAATTAGGGGCTTATCTACAAGTTATTTTGCATTTTGTGAATGCGGACATAATTTAAGGGGGAATTTTTATGAAAAAGATATTGGCGGCTATTTTAGCGGCGGCAATGGCGCTGACGCTTTCGGGCTGCGCGGGCGGCGATGAAAAAAGCGGATCCGATCAGTTAAGCAAACCGAACGGAGGCACTGTAAATACTCCGATAAGCGGCGGAGCTTCGGGCGTTGGAGTGAATGATCCAAATACGCCGGGCGGGAACGGTACCGATCACGCACAGCAAAACACCGGTTCGGGCAAACTGACAAGGCTTGCAAAGATCGGACTGTTCCGTGACAGTGAAAGCGCGAACTGCACCGGGGAAGGCTGCTATAATTTCAAGAGGCTCTTTGAAAAGGTCGATTTTATCAATCTGACATATATAGATTTCGCGTTGCGCAGGGAAGTTGTTCTCTGCTCGGACAGCTCTTGCAAGCATGACAGCGAGCTTTGCAACAGTTATTTTTCCTATAATGAGATATTTCCGCTGACGGAAGTGTTTGTCTGCGGCGATCATTTGTTTGTGCTGAGCACAGAAACAGATGACGACGGGTCAATGGCGGCGGGCATACACCATGGCGATGGCTTTGAGCCGAAGCCGGAGACGCGCCGTCCCACAATATTTCGGATGGATCTGGACGGCACGAACCGCGAAAAGATCTATGAAGCGGCGCTCGGCGATATTATAGAGGGGCAGGTCTTCGGCGACGGAGACTATCTGTGGTTCGTTACGAAAACTCCGACTGTCGACATCTACGAGGAAACAGGCGCGGTGTATTATCATTCAAAGAACCGTGCGCTGCTGAAGCTGTCCGTTTCAACGGGGACTATAGCCGAGCGTATACCGCTGGACGACTATAACAATATAAGACTGAGCATTGACGGCTGCGCGGGAGACAAGATCATCCTTTCCGGGATCGCTTATCCGAACGGCACAAGCGCCTGGGACAATATAAATATACTTGCGCCGTCTCAGAACTTCGGAGATAACCCCAGTGACTATTGGGAGTTCCGCAAGAAATGGGAATATGTCGTTTTCACGCTGGATCCCGATACCAAAGAGCTGAAGGAAGTCTGCCGCGAGATGTATGACGATCTCGGCAATATTTATTTTCAAGGCGATTGGGTATATTTTCTGATAGATGACAAGCTGACGAGAAGAAATCTGCTGACCCATGATACCAATGAGTCCGAAGATGTAAATACCCCAAGCGAATACCGCTTTGACGGCTTTTTCCTTGATAAGATGACTTTTACACGCATAACCGAGAATTGGAGCGATGATGCAACTTATCTGACCGATATCGGCGGCACGGAGCTTATCAAGTCGGCGTATCAGCTCGGCTTTATAAGTGATTTCAGAGTTCTGGGAGTTTCCGGGGATAAGGTCGTGGCGGTATATGAGACGGAAAAGATCCCGTCTGTAAATAATCCCGGCGCTTATAATATCGGTGAGCAGAAGATAGGGATTATAATGCTTGACGATCTGTTCGGCGGAAAGAATACGGTTGAACCGATAACGCCTATCGGTCAGATGGTAAGCGATTTTTAAGGTGCGTTATGCGTGTTATTTTCTCTCGGAATAATTTTGAAAAAAATATAAAAATAAAAAAATGTTTGACTGATTTTTGACATTTCGCGTTTATAATTCTCTTGTAAACAGAAAATGTTCCGTTTTTCGCGGGATGTTCAAAAAAAATCAAGGGGGAAATATTTATGAAGAAGACAATTGCCGCTTTTTTGGCGGCGGCAATGGCACTTGCGCTTTCGGGGTGCGCCGGGGACGGCAAAAAAAACGGTTCGGATACTGTAATAGATCCGACGGAGAACACTATAAATACGCCGATAAACGGTGGTGCTTCGGGTGTCGGGGGCAATGAACCGAATGTTCCCGGGAATGTCGATGTTCAAGGCGGCAGCGATAATTCCGGTGCAGCGGGGAACGGCGATGTTCCGCGCGCGGACGGCAATAATTCAAATGTGCCGAGTAACGGCGGTGTTCCGAACGGCGACAGCAATAATTCCAATACGCCGGGAAACAGCGGCACTCCGGGCGGTGAGGGCAATAATTCAAATACGCCCGGAAACGTCAATACATCGGGCAGCGGCAATTCAAGTGTATTCAATGATCCCGAAAAAAATAACAGTGAAAGAAAATTGCAGTCGGTGTACAGCGGCACGGATCTTGATATGAATGCAATAGCCCAAAAATCAAACTTCTGCACCGAGGACGGTTATTACAGGATCCAAAGGCTTGGCGATGATCGGGATATATTCAATATTACATATGTGGATTTCGCAAGCAAGCGCGAGATCGTGCTTTGCTCGGACAGCTCGTGCAGACACAATACCGAATCCTGTGCGAGCTTTATCTCGGGACATGAGATGTTTACCACGGGTATATTTGTTTTCGATGATAAGCTGTGGCTGCTGAGTACGGAGAGCGATGATGAGGGCAGCATGGGCTCGGAATATCACGCGCCGGGCTATGAGCCGAAACCCGAAACGCGCCGTGCCGCAATATTCCGTATGGATCTTGACGGCACGAATCGTGAAAAGGTCTATGAGGCAGCGCTTGGCGACATCATTGAGAGGAACGTTTTCGGAGACGGAGATGATCTGCTGTTTGTCGTCAAAACGCCGAAGGTCGATACCGTAAAAAACAATACCGGCAAGGAGGTCATGTTCTACGGCTCGAAAAACCGCGCTCTGCTGAGATTTTCAATCTCGCAGAACAAGGTCGTGGAGCGTATACCGCTTGATCCTTACAAAAACATATCGCTTACTATGAGGGGCTGCACGGGAAGTCGTCTGATATTATCGGGAATAGCATATCCCGACGGCAAGAGCAGGCTGGATTATATGGATATCCTCGCTTATGAAACGGGGAGCGGTCATTCCTCGACAAAGGAACAGAACGAATTGTCAAATAATTGCGAGATCGTATTTTTTACGCTGGATATCGATACCAAAGAGCTTAAGGAAGTGTTCCGTATAAAGAGGGGAACACTATACAGCTATTTGGTTTACAAGAACGAACTGTATATAAGATATTCCGATGATACCGTCAGCGCGGTAGACGTGCTGAGCGGCACATCTCGCAGCGTGAATATCCCGAACGGCTATGACTTCGGCGGGATATTTATGGATAAGCTGGAGCTTTATCGGATCGGCAAGAGCGATGACATAGCCTATTTCGCTGACATTGACGGTACCAACATCACCTCTACAAGGTTGTTTGATCTTATGAACAAGGACAGAGTGACGATCCTGGCTGCCGCGGGGAAGAAGCTGATCGTGCAGTATGATGAGGAGACCGTAATGCGTCCCGAGGGCGGCTATACAAGGACGGGAGTCAAGCTCGGACTGATCTCGATAGACGATCTGGTGAGCGGCAGAAGAAATATTGATCGGATCAACAATCTGGATAAGTCATAAGGGAGTATTCAATGAAGAAATTTATGGCATTTATTTTGGCGGCGGTAATGACGCTGACGCTTGCGGGCTGCGCGGGCAGCGGTGAAAAAAGCGGCTCGGATCCCATGAGTGAAACGAACGGAAGTACTGTAAATACGCCGAGTAACAGCGGCGCTCCGGGCGGCGAGGACAATAATTCAAATATTTCCGGTAACGGCGGCGTTCCAAACGGAACGAATTCCGAAAAGGACGGCGGGATGGAGCTGGTACCTCTGCACAATGACGGTATTACCTCAGATTCAATAGCGCTTGGGTCGAAATTATGCACTGAGGACGGCTATTACAGGATCCAAAGTCTTAGCGATGATCGGCATATTTCAAATATTACATATGTGGATTTCGCAAGCAAGCGCGAGATCGTGCTTTGCTCGGACAGCTCGTGCAGACACAATATCGAATCCTGTGCGAGCTTTATCTCGGATCATGAGATGTTTTATCCGAGGATATTTGTTTTCAATGACAAGCTGTGGCTGCTTAGCAGTGACTACTATCAAGAGGGCAGTATGGGATCGGAATACCACGCTCCGGGGTATGAGCCTGAACCCGAAACGCGGCGTGCCGCGATATTCCGTATGAACCTTGACGGAACTGACCGCGAAAAGGTGTATGAGGCGGCGCTTGGCGACATCATTGAGACGAACGTTTTTGGTTACGGAGATGATCTGTTGTTTGTCGTTAAAACGCCGACTGTTGATACCGTAAAAAACAATATGGGCAATGAGATCATGTTCTACGGTTCAAAAAACCGCGCTCTGCTGAGATTTTCAATCTCGCAGAACAAGGTAGTGGAGCGTATACCGCTTGATCCTTATAAAAATATATCACTTAATGTAAGGGACTGCACAGGAAGTCATCTGATATTCGCGGGAACAGCATATCCCGACGGCAAGAGCAAGCTGGATTTTATGGATATCCTTGCGTTTGACACGGGACATATGCAGCCCCCGTCAAAGGAACAGGAGGAATTGTCAAATAATTGCGAGATCGTGTTCTTTACGCTGAATATAGATACCAAGGAGTTTAAGGAAGTGTTCCGCGAAAAGCGTGAAAGCCGAAACAGCTATTCCGTTTACGGCAGTGAGCTGTATATAAAACATCCCGATAATACTGTCAGCGCGTTTAACGTGCTGAGCGGTTCGACGCGCAGCGTGAATATTCCGAGCGGCTATGAATTCAGGGGGATATATATGAATAAGCTGAAGCTCTATCAGATCGGCAAGGGCAGTGAAATAACCTATTTTGCCGATCTTGACGGTACGAACATTACCTCATCGAAGCTGTTTGATTCTATGGGTGATGATCGCTTGTGGGTTTTGGCTGTCGCCGGAGACAAGGCAATCGTGCAGTATGATGAAGAGCGTGAAAAGCGCCCCGAGGGCGGTTATACAAGGACGGGGATCAAGCTTGGACTGATCTCGATAGACGATCTGATGAGCGGCAGAAGAAATATTGATCAAATCAACAACCTTGGTAAGTCTAACGGGGGTCTTTTATGAAGAAATTTATGACACTTTTTTTGGCGGCGGCAGCGGCATTATCACTTGCAGGCTGCGACAGGGCGGATACGGTAGGTGGAGATCAGAACAGTTTGACGGATAATTCGGGAAGCTCTTTAAGCATAACTTCAACCGGCGGTATCGACGGAGAAGTGATAAAGACGGACGATCCCGACAGTGGCGGACTGCGGATGTTGTTTTCGGGAAGCGGCGGTATGATGTCGCAGCATTTTGGAACGGTCGCGGAACGCTGCACAGAAAACGGATATTACGGCATCAAGCAGACCGATGAAAAGAGCCCTTTTTTAAATCTCACATATGTGGACTTCGCTTCGCGGCGTGAGGTGGTGGTCTGCTCCGACAGCTCCTGCAAGCATAACTCCGAATTATGCGCAAGCTGCTTTTCCTATTATGATATCCTATCCTGTCATGTTTTTGTAAACGGCGGATACGTCTTTTTGCTCAGCACCGAATATGATCCTGACGGCAGCTTTTCCGTCAGTCCAGTCTATATCGCGCCGGGTATCACGGAAAAAAGCGAGACACGCCGTGCGGGTATCTATCGTATGGAGCTCGACGGCACGGGACGGGAGAAGATCTATGAAGCGGAGCTTGGGGATGTTATCGAAGGAAACGTATTCGGAGACGGAGAGTATCTTTGGTTTGTTGTCAAGACGCCAAGCGTCGAGGTCAGCGAGAAAACAGGCGCGGCATACAACCACTCGAAGAACCGTGCGCTTATAAAGCTGTCGGCTGCGGAAAAAAAGGTCGTGGAACGCATACCGCTCGACGATCACAACAACATTGCGCTTGAGATAATAGGCTGTACCAAAGACAAATTTGTGCTGAGGGGCGTCGCTTATCCAAACGGAAGCAGCGCTATGGACAATATAGACATACTCGCATCGGATCCGGGTTTCGGAAAGGTCGACAACAAATATATCGAACTGCGAAAAAAATGCGAGTGGGTATATTTCACCTTGGACAGCCGCAATAAGGAGCTTAAGGAGATCCACCGTGAAAATCAAGAGACAAGAGAATCATTTGTTCTTTTCGGAGATCATCTCTATTTTGGACGCGAGGATCATTTGATGTACAGAAAGAGCTTGCTTGACGGCAAGACCGAAGAACTGACAGTGCCGAGCGGATATGAATTCGCGGGTTTCTACAAAAACAAGGCTATGTTCACGGCGATCGGCGAAAAGAACGGCAATACGTATTTTTCGGAGCTTGAGGGGCTTATGTTCACCGCGCCGAAGGGATCGAGATTCAATATACATTCCGGGCTTACAGGCGGCGCTTTCAGCGAATTCCGTGTTCTGGGAAGCGCTTCGGATAAGCTGCTGATAGAGTACGATATCCAACCGATACCCATACCGAATAATAATGGCGGATATGGTAGCGGATATATTGGAATAAGGTCGAAGATGGGGCTGGTGACCTTCGACGATCTGTATGCGGGAAGCGATACCGTAACGCCCGTAACAAGTCTTGACGATTACAGTTTATAAGGAGTATATCATATGAAACTTGAATTGGGGAATATAGTTAAGAAATACGGCGACAAGACCGCGCTGAACGGCGTTTCGGCAACGCTTGAGCAGGGGATATACGGGCTGCTTGGCCCCAACGGCGCGGGGAAGTCTACTATGATGAACATCATCACGGGGAATCTGCGCCCCGACAGCGGCAGCGTCCGCATGGACGGCGGCAATATCCGCGAGCTGGGGTGGAAATACCGTTCTCTTTTGGGTTATGCGCCGCAGCAGCAGGGACTGTATGACGCGTTTTCGGGACGGAGATTTTTAGCGTATATGGCTACGCTGAAAAATATCCCGCGAAGGGATCAGAAGGCGGAGATCGAGCGCGTATTAAGCTACGTCAATCTTACGGACGCGGCAAAGAAGCCGATCGGCGCGTATTCGGGGGGAATGAAGCAGCGTATTCTCATAGCGCAGGCTATTCTCGGAGACCCGAAGATAGTCGTGCTGGACGAGCCTACCGCGGGACTTGACCCAAAGGAGCGCGTGCGTATCCGCGAGAAGATCAAGGACATCTCGGGAGACAAGATAATACTTGTTTCAACGCACGTCGTGTCGGATATACAGTCCATCGCGGACGAGATCATACTGCTGAAAAGCGGCGAGATCGCCGACCGAGGTTCTGTCGGCGGCTTATGTGAGAAGTACGGCGCGGACGATATGGAGCGCGTTTATATGAAGCTGTTCGGGGAGGACGGAGACAATGATAAAGCTGATCCCGTTTGAGCTTGGGAAGATCCTGCGTAAACGGAGCTTCGCGGCGCTTATATTGCTTATGGTGCTGCTGAACGTGTTTTTGCTGTGGTATTTCAACGATCCCGACGAGAGCGAGCCGCCGCTTTCGGCGTATAAGTCGATCTCGCGTGATTTGTCGGGCATGAGCTTTTCGGAGCAGACAGAATATCTTAACGAGCTGTCCGAGGAGCTGGAAAATCTCAGGATCATCGAGGATATCAGCGTTCTTCGGTCGATGAACACGGAATACAGCAACCAAACTGCCGATTATCTTATGGAAAGAAACCGCGAGATGTACGAAAAATACAAGGATATTTACGCGGACGGCAGCTTCCTTAAATACACAGCTTCGATAGGGCAGGAGAAGACGCTGATCGACGAGATACTTGCCGAGTGCGAGTCTGTCACGTCATATGACGATTACATCAGATCTATTGAGGACAACAAAAATATACTGGGCGGCGTTTCAATATTTCATAAAAACGACGGAGATTCGTTCTCGTCGCGGAATATCGAAAAGAGCTTTTACGACCACGAGGGATTGAATTCCGAAAAAATCCGGTTCGCGCCGTCCAAGGG
>JAIEDJ010000383.1 GCA_029068025.1 Oscillospiraceae bacterium
GCCCTACCTTCAGAACGTCCGCCCCGATATTTACACCGCTTTCAACAAGCTCAAGCTCCGCTGCTTCCTCCAAATCGCCGGTAAACAAAAATGCGTTGTCCCCGTGGACAAAGCGCACAACGACAGAAAGATCATTCAGCTCGCTGTAATCGCTGTAAAGCGGCGCGGCGACCTCCAGCACCGAATCCCCGAGCGAAAGCACGTCCCCCGACTTCACGAATTCGCAGTCAACATCATAGTGCTCCAATGCCGCCAGCAGCCTGCTGTAATTGTATGTCCTCGGTATCATATCCTCCGGAACATACGGCATAAGAACCGCTCCGACCGGAAAATTTCCGAGTATTTCGCTCATTCCGCCGAAATGATCGACGTGCGGGTGCGAAATTATCACATAATCCAGACGCTCCACGCCAAGCGCCTTCAAAGCGCCGGTAATGATATGTCCGCTGTCAAGATCTCCGCCGTCAATAAGCACATTATGCGTACCGGTCATGATCAGCGAACAGTC
The DNA here is from genome assembly GCA_029068025.1 of Oscillospiraceae bacterium. GTDB lineage: Bacteria > Bacillota > Clostridia > Oscillospirales > Ruminococcaceae > CAG-115. Next base: position 509 of record JAIEDJ010000383.1, read on the forward strand.
GCTCTGTCCCGTATCAAGAAAGAACACCGCCGACTCATCACCGTTCAGTGTCACATACGGCTGAAACCCCAGCCCGACTGCGTTAAAAGCGCCATGCGCACTCGGTATCCCGATATGAAAGAACGTTCTGTTCAGCAAAAACAGCACGACAACAACAAGCACCGCGATCCGGCAAATGTCCTTTATGCCGTTTATTCTGCGCTTAAAACTTTTCTTTTGCATATCAATGCTTTCTGTTCTTTCCGCCGAGACCGCGCGAAGCCTTCGGCGACCCCGCCTTTGCGTTTGACGGCGATCTTTTGCCGCCGACAGACGTATTCCGCTGCGCTCCCTTCTCCGGCGCAATCAGACAGTCCTTTCCGAATCCGATAAGATCCCGCCGCTTTGCGATAGTCAGCGCCTTCTCCACAAGCGCGCGGTTCTTCGGCAGGAAGTATTGCAGCAACGCTCTCTGCATTGCCTTTTCCTCGGAAGTACGCGGCACGAACAGCGGCTCCATCGTATACGGATCAAGCCCGGTGTAGAACATTGCCGTAGAGATCGTCCCGGGCGTTGGATAAAAGTCCTGGACTTGCTCCGGACGGATATTGTGACGCTTCTCGAACAGCGCCAGTTCTATAGCGTCGTTCAGCGTGCACCCGGGGTGCGAGGACATCAGATACGGCACGAGATACTGCTCCTTGCCGCATTTTTTCGTGGACGCGTAAAATCTCCGCTCAAATTCCTCGTAGACCTCAATATGCGGCTTTCCCATCAGATCGAGGACCCTGTTGCTCGCGTGCTCGGGCGCGACCTTTAGCTGACCGCTTACATGGTTTTCGACAAGCTCGTCCAGAAACGCGCCGTTCTTCTCCAGCAGCATATAATCGAACCGAACACCTGAGCGGATAAACACGCGCTTGACCTTTTTAATGGAGCGCAGCCGCCGCAGCAGTTTTATATAGTCGCTGTGATCGGCGTTGATGTTTTTGCACGGAGTGGGAGCCAAGCACTTGCGCCCCTTGCAAAGCCCGTGCTCGTCCTGCTTTTCGCACGACGGGTGCCGAAAATTCGCCGTAGGACCTCCTACATCGTGAATATACCCCTTAAAGCCGTCCTTCTCGGACAGCATAACAGCCTCGTTGTAGACCGAATCCTCGCTTCTTGTCTGAACTCTGCGCCCCTGGTGAAGCGCTATGGAACAAAAATTGCAGAACCCGAAGCAGCCGCGGTTATGCGTGATGGAAAACTCTATTTCGCGTATAGCCGGAACGCCGCCGTCCTTTTCATACATCGGGTGATACGCCCGCATATACGGCAGCTCGTAGGCATAGTCAAATTCCGACTGTGTGACAGATCTCTGCGGCGGATTTTGTACAAGCATGACCTTTCCGTGCCGCTGAATGACCGTCCGCCCGTAAACCTCGTCCTGCTCGTCATACTGCTTGCGGCAGGACTTTGCGTATGCCTTCTTGTTGTCGCGGACGATCTCAAACGAGTCGCACTGCACCGCCCCGATCGGCGTATTCTCGGGCGCGGTAAGATAGCACGTTCCGCGAAGATCGTGCATATCAGAGAGCTTCTGCCCCTGCTTGAAGCGGTTGAGCATTTCGGAAAGCGTGACCTCGCCCATGCCGTACATCAGCAGATCCGCGCCGCTGTCGACGAGTATCGACGGCATAACGGAATCACTCCAGTAGTCATAATGCGCAAATCGGCGCAGTGAAGCCTCCAGACCGCCGATCTCTATCTCGGTTTCGGGGAACAGCCTTTTCAGCGCCCTGCAATATGTGATAACCGCGCGGTCGGGACGTCTGCCGCCGCGTCCTCCCGGGGAATAAGCGTCGTCGTTGCGCTTTTTGAGCGCGACCGTGTAATTCGATACCATGCTGTCAATGTTGCCGCCCGTGACCATAAAGCAAAATCGCGGTTCTCCGAGCCGCATGAAATCCGCGTCACAAACGGGCTGCGCGATGATACCGACAGAGAACCCCGCTGCTTCGATCATACGTGAAATTATCGCGATACCAAAGGTAGGGTGATCGATATAAGCGTCACCGGTCACACAAATAAAGTCAAGCCTGTCCAGCCCGCGCTCGTTCATATCTTCTCTTGAAACCGGCAAAAACGGCATATACGATCACACCTCACTTATTTTTAAACGTTCGGCGGTCGGACTGAGCTTCGCTCAGCCCTCGCGAAGCCGATTCGCGTTTTCTCCGAAAACACTCATCAACTTCCCCGCCTCACTCATTTAAAATTCTCTGAAATAAACTCCAGCAGCGGCTTGACGCGGACAAGCTCACGATTTTCCGCGTACCACCGATACGATTCCTCAAGCCCTTTTTCAAGCGGCTTGACCTCGGACATAAGCTCGCTCATAAGCTCGACCTTGAGCTTGTATCCATAGTCATAAAACGGAAAATATTCCCGCTGCTCAATATCCTCTGTAACGAACCTGAACTCCGGCTTCTTGCCCAGAACGGCATAGCAAGCCGTCACCCATTCAAGAACGTCGACCGTCACGGGATTTCCGACATTGAACTTCCGCTGCTGCGGCTTTTTCTCAAGCAATATCTCCATAAAGCGGCACATATCCTCGATATCGAAGAATTGCAGCGGCATTTTCCCGTCCTTCGGAACATAGAACGGCAGATCCTTTTCCGCGCAGTCGAACACGAACGCCTCACGATAGAGGTTGTTCATCTTCCCGTACAGATACGGCGGGCGGATAATGTACGCGTTTGCGACAAGATCAAGAAGCGTGTGCTCCGCCGCGATCTTGTCCGTGCCGTACTTGCCCCAGATCGTGTTCATTCCGGTCATCTGATCCTCACGGAACGGCTGAGCCATTGTCTCGGGATAGACCGCGCTGGAGCTTACAAGTATGTATGTTCCGAACTCCCCAAGCGCGTCAACGAGCTTTTTAACGTCCTTTCCGTTATAAGCGCAGATATCCAGCACCGCGTCGAATTTACAGTCATTCAGCTCGTCCTTTTTGAGCTTCTGCCTGTCTGCCCGAATGAGCGTAACACCCTCCGATTGGGGACGAGTGCCTCGGTTGAGAACATAGACTTCATTTCCTTTAGCGGAAAAGTATTCGGCAGTGAAACGGCTGGCAAAGACCGTGCCCCCGGTAACAAGAATTTTCATAAGTTCCTCCAATCAAAAAAGTGTCATAAAATGTAATTATCCAACTTTAAAAGCCGAATAAAATTGTTCCTCATTAAGAAAATTGTCAAACTCGCGGTAATTGATATGACACATTCTTTGTTCATCTGCAGCAATATCGATACGAACAGAGTATAGCCTTAAGAACTCCCCCTCCTTTTTCCAATATTTATAGAAGTCGTATAACCAACCTACTTCCCGAGGAGTTGTTCCTTGATCCCAAATTGTTATTCTAACCGATAAACCGCCGGTGTATGGGTAAATCTCATAATAGTTATCAACGAAGCTATAATCGGTATATGCCGTTATTCCGCGCGGTTTCAAGAACCCGTCCTGAATTATTTTGTCAAATTGTGCAATGGCTCTTGCTCCACAATAGCCATCCTCTACAATTTTCCCAAATTCAGCGGATATGCCAAATTCAATTCCATCAAGTTCAAAATACATCGTGCCTGCTTTATGATATTCCAGGAATGTCTGCATAGGAAATTCTCCGCCTTTTCTTTTACTGTTTGGGTACTTTTCCTGCACATATTCGAGTATAGCCTTTTTATTAGCTCTATGCTCTGCCTGCCACGGCAGCAGCAAATTAGCGTTAAGAATGACAACCGTGACAACGACCAAAGCAGCCGTGCCCAAACCGATAAGAAATTTATGCAACAACCGCAATTTCTGAGACTTTTTTGTCACGGATATCACCCCAGCAAATTCAATAGACTATCTGAAAATCAGCTGCAGATCTCCCTCGCCAGCTTGTTTGCCCTCTGATAAATCTCGCGCTCGTCCACGGTAGCGAATTTCCCGTCCTCATACAGGATCTTTCCGTTGACAACGGTCATCTTGACGTTCTGCTTGCTGCCCGCGTAAACGATATTCTTCATAATGTTGTGCTCAGGCTGCATATTCGGCTTTTGGAGATCGATGACAGCGAGATCGGCGAGCTTTCCCGCCGCCAGAACGTCACAGTCTTTAAGCCCCATAGCCAGAGCGCCGCCCTTGGTCGCCATTTCGAGAACATCAAACGCGGGACACGCGGCCGCGTCGTTTTCGCGAACCTTCTGCAAGCCCGCCACAAGGAACATCTCGCGGAACATATCCAGACAGTTGTTGGAAGCCGCGCCGTCCGTGCCGATGGCGAAGTTTTTCATTCCGTGCTTTCTCATCTCGCAGATAGGCGCGATTCCGCTCGCGAGCTTGAGATTTGAAGCGGGATTGGTCACCATCCAAAGCCCCTTGTCGCGGAAGATCTCCATGTCCTTTTCGTCGAACCAAACGCAGTGGAATCCGCCGCCGCCATACTCGAACATTCCCAGCTTGTCAAAAAGCTGAGTAGGAGTCATTTTATAGCGGTCAAGACAGCCGTCAACCTCGGCTTTGGTCTCGGAGTTATGCGCGAACAGCGGAGCCTTGAGCTTTTGGGCAAGCGCCGCCATACCCTCAAGCGTTTCGCGCTTGGTGGTATATTCCGCGTGGAATCCCAGCTGATACGAGATCAGCGGATCAAACGAATTATAAGTATTGTATTCCTCTTCGCAGCCCTCGACCGTGCCGCCGAAATCGTTGATAGAGCCGCAGATCACAGCGCGGAAGCCCATATCGGTATTTGCCTTGGCGAAGGACGGCAGCTTGAAATACATATCGAAGCACGATGTGATTCCGCTTGTGAGGTACTCCATATTTCCGAGCTGAGTGAACACATAAATAGCTTCCTCGGTGAGCTTAGCCTCGTGCGGAAATACCTGATTATACAGCCAGTCGTTAAGCGGCAGATCGTCCGCGAACGACCGCAGAAACGTCATAGCGGTATGCGTATGCGCGTTCTTGAAGCCGGGAATGATCAGATTTCCGCCGAGATCGATCTCGCGGTCGAACGTCTCCCCGTCCGCCTTCTCCGCGCCGACATAGGAGATCTTAACGCCGTCGGTGCGCAGCTCGCCCTCAATAATGTTCTCATTCTCCATTGTAAGGATCTTCGCGTTGTAAAATCTAAGCTTCATATCAGTAATTCCTCCGTCATTAATATAATTCAAGTCCGTCGTGATCTTTGTATCTGTTCCCACTTTTCCGGCGAAGTGTAGTATTTAAAGTTCAGCTTGCCCAAACCGCAGATCCCAGAAAGCCTTGTCTCGGAAATCAATTGCAAAACCCGCCCCGTTTTTGTGTAGTAAGCCAGAACGCAGACGCTTCCCGCCGTCAGCACCCAGACAACATCATTTCCCGAGACGTTAGCAAAGAATCCGCTGCCCCGAAGCATTTTAAGCAGATCGCCGCATGAAGCGCCGTCATCTATTACGACGGTTCTCACATGGCTGTTGACATCATCGCCCATACAGACGCTGTCCCTATCAACTGTAATTTTCATTTCGTTCTCCCCCGCCTTAAACCGTGTTATACTTATCCCACTTAGAGTTTTCTATAAAAATATAGGTAAATGTGCGGAAGTTAGCGCACTTATCTCAATAATCTAAAGTGGGATTAGTATTACCACTCATACCTGAAGAAAACATCATCAAATTCCATTTCCTTGATATAGATATTCACCCAGGTATTCAGATGTGTGACCGGGTCTGTCTCAAAGAAAAAGCCTTTCAGCGGATCTGTCCAGAACAGTTCCTCAAAATCGTCATACCACAAGCCCGGATAGAGCTTGTACAGCTCCTCCTCGCTTTTCCCAAGCGTCACAACGCCGTTCATAGAGCCCTTATATCCCTCACCGAGCGCTATCTTAAACAGCTTATTGTTCGCCTTTG
>JAIEDJ010000384.1:0-1993 GCA_029068025.1 Oscillospiraceae bacterium
GGCCCGAACATCTTGTCCGCAAACGTCAGATGCTTTTTCTCGCCGCCCTTGGTGTATTCGATCTTGCTGAAATGCACGTGCATATTTGAAAGCCTGTCATGCCCGAGCGCGTCCTCTATGGAATCCAGCATTTTCGCGTAATCCTTTTGCGACTTGATCTCCCCGAGCGTCCGCGCGTTGAGATGTCCGAAATCGACCGTCGGCAGAAAACGCTCGTCCACTCCGCACAGCTCCAACACCTCGTCCAGCGTGCCGAGCTGATTTATTTTGCCCATAGTTTCGGGACAGATAATAATATCCGAAAGCCCGTCATCGTCAAGCGCCTTCTGCGCCGCCTTGAGAGTGCCTTTCGCCAGATACAGCGCCTCCGCCCGCGTCATCTTCGAGCAGCTACCCGAGTGAACCACGATCTTCCGCGCCCCGACAGACTTCGCCGCCCTCGCCGCCTCGAGAATATAGTTCACGCTGTTTTGCCGCTTCTCTTCCTCAACGGACGACAGCGAAATAAAATACGGCGCGTGGAGCGTCACATATATCCCGTGCTCCTTCGCGATACCCGGCAGCAGCCTCACGGCGGCCTCGCTTATGCGAACGCCGCGTCCGCACTCGATCTCATAGCCGTTAAGCCCGAATTCCGCGAGATACTGCGGCAGATCCTGCGGGAACTTACGCTTCCCCCAGCTGAGCGAATTCCCGCCCGGTCCAAAACTGATCATCTTATCTCCTTATTAAAAAGAATTTCAAAATTCTCAATTGGCGGCACGCTCCACTCCGCGCTGACGCGCTCCGTTCTGCTTAGCCGTCAATTGAGAACCGGTCGAAAAAATTTTTTTATTATTTGTTAAAATTTTTTCGACACTTTTTGAAATTCACTGACTAATCTACAGTTTATCTTGGCGTAAGAGCCCTTACTGCGTAGTTGCATCGTAGATCTCTGCGCAAGCGCCTCACTTGACATTCAGATTCCGATAATCCCGATGAAACACCATGCTCTCGACCCTACGCTTGAGCTTGAACGTCCACTTGTTCTCCAGATGAAACGGCTCCACCAGAACGGTGCGTATCCCCGCGAGATTTCCCGCCATAACGTCCGTGAAGATCTGATCCCCGACCACCAGCGTCTCGCTCTTGAGCACGCCCATTGCCTTGACCGCGCGGTTTACGCCGAACGTCAGCGGCTTGGCTCCGTTCGCGGTATATTTCAGCCCCAGCGCCTTAGCGAGCGGCGCGACACGCCTTGCGTTGTTGTTAGACACCACACGCATTTTAACACCGAGCCTGCGCATTTCATCAAGCCATTCGAGGACCCCGTCCTCGGCGGCGGGATCGTCGTGCATGGAAAGCGTGTTGTCCATATCCAGCACAAGCGCCCTCACACGGTTCTTCTTAAGAAACCGCTTATCTATCTGCATAACGTTCTTAAGCCAGAACGTAGGTGTAAAGATCATTTTATCCTCCGTTAAAGCGAACCTTTGCGAATTGCTCCTCCGCTACCCTGTAAACCGTTTCCTCATTCTCGGAATACACGTTCAGCGAAAGCAGATTCCCCACCGTAAACACGCCGACCGAAACACGGTAAATTCCCTTGTTGTCAACACAGAAAAATGCCCTGCACCCCAGCCCCTCAACAGACAGCGGTATCTCCTCGGCATTGTGCGCCGAAAGCGACTTTACAAAGAAATCCTCAAGGATCTCCGCGGGAGCAGGCTCACCGTCTCCATTTCGGGCAGCGGTGAACACGGAAGCATACGCGGTAGTGCTGTCGTCCGGCGGATAGAACATATCAACGCCCTTCTCGCCGACCTCATGTATCCAGTCATCTGGAAAATCCATCTCCCACCCGAAATCGAGCTTGTAAGTTTTCATAATATGTTAACTCCAAAACAAATCAAAGCGGACAAATAACTTGCCCGCTTCAACTGTTGTTCTGTTTGAATCAGAAAATCAATACTTGCGCTTGCGAGCAGCTTCGGACTTTTTCTTACGTTTTACC
>JAIEDJ010000384.1:2003-2249 GCA_029068025.1 Oscillospiraceae bacterium
GTTTTATATATTCGGTGATGAAAAGGGCTTAACAGCAATTAAAGCGGACAAAAACTGCCCGCTTCAACCGTTTTTCTGTTAATCAGCGCAAAATCAGAACTTACGCTTGCGAGCAGCTTCGGACTTCTTTTTACGTTTTACCGAAGGCTTTTCGTAATGCTCTCTTTTACGAACTTCAGCAAGAACGCCGTCCCTTGCGCATGAACGCTTGAAACGCTTAAGAGCGGTATCAAGAGATTCATTTTT
>JAIEDJ010000385.1 GCA_029068025.1 Oscillospiraceae bacterium
TACGTCGACCCCCGAGATCTAACCGTAAGGAGTCGGCGGCAGCGTCAGAGGGGTATAAGAGACAGTTCAAGGGCTTTGCAGCAAGAAAAAGCATATTCTCCGATACTTTGAACGCTGCTTGGGATCTCAATGGCTTTCAGCGCTTCACATTCCTTAAATGTCTCTGATTTTATTTCGGTTACGCCGCGCGGGATATTAATTTCCTCAAGCCTGAAACAGGATACGAACGCTTCTTTGCCGATCTCGGTCACGGACTCGGGAATAACGAGTTTCGGCAGATTTTGACACAACACAAAAGCTCTGTCATTTATTGACAAAACGCCGTCGGGAATATTGACCGCAGACAAAGCGCTCATGCAGCTGAACGCGCCGCGCTCAATGAGCCGGAGAGTTTTCGGAAGTTTTACGCTTGTTATCGATTTCAAAACGTTTTTCCGCTCCGTAGAGAGCTTGTGATCGTTAGACCAGAACGCCCATTCCCCAACTGCCGTGACCGGTGACTTTCCGATTTTTTCGGGGATGGTGATCTCTGTGCGTTCACCCTTATAGCCTGTGATAGTGATCGAATCATCTTCGTGTTTTTTGTAACTCCAAAGCTGTTTCAACGTCGTCACGGAATCGGGTGCGGCGTTCAGCTCGCGCTCCGCTTTTTTCCCGGCTTTCTCGCGTTCCTTTTCCAAATCGAACGCGCGTTTCTTATAGTCGATAAGCCACGCGGCACATTCGATGCTGTTTACCTTTTGCGCGTACTCTATGTACTCGTCGCACATTTTCGCGAACCTTAACCAACCATGCTCTGCGGCGATCTCCAAGAGCTCGACCATATTGCTGCCTATAATGTGCCCCAGGTTATACTTTTTTGAGATCTTCCTGTTGTCAAAGCAGTCCAGAATACATCTGAAAACCTCCGGCAGAGGGTGTATTATAGCAGTCATACCGTATGTTTCGGTATAATAAATCGGTTCACCAAGCTCCGCGTGCAGGTTTCGGACAACCGAAACAAATTCCTCCGGCGTGTAATAGTCAAGTATGACGCTGAAGTCGCAGTGATCATCCGAGTATTTATTTGGTTTTGCCGGGCTTCCGCCGCCCTTCCTGAGCATACCTTTTATATGCTCCGACAGCACGACTCCATCCGCTCTCAGCCGCTCGATCTCGGCGGTGTCGTTAGTCAGGATCGCCATATACAGTTTATCGTTTTCGGCTTCCTCGGTAAAATCCATATTATTGAATATCATTGTGCTCTCCCGTCTCAGCTGTTCTTGAATTTAATGCCGTGCTCCTTGCAGTATTGCTCGGCATAGCTCCCTCTTGGGCAGGTCACTGTCACGGGCAGGGAGCTGTCGATCGCCGGGAAGGAATTATATCGGGTGTGTTCGGTAAGCAGCCTTTTCAGTGACTTCGGCAGCTCAAGCTCCTTTAGGTTAGTATCATTGCTGAACACAGCGCCGCCGATCTCCACAACGCCCTCGCAGATCTTAACGCGCCTGAGATTTTTGCACCCCGCAAACGCGTACATACCTATTCTTCTGACAGAACTCGGAACGGTCACTTCCGTCAATGAATTGCACAAATCAAACGCAAAAGGCTGGATCTCTATCACACCGTCGGGGATCTCTATCTCTTTCAGCGATATCATATCCCCGAACGCGCCTCTGCCTATGATCTTTATCGTTTTCGGCAGTGTTACCTTGGTTATCTTACGCCGCGCTGCCTGCTGCTCGCTTGAAGCGTAAGTAACGACGCTCCCAGCGCCCATGCCCGAGGTTCCCGCAAACGCGCCGTTCCCTATCTCGACTACCGTGCTTTTGCCGATAGTCTCCGGAACGGTCACTTCCGCCGCCGTGCCCTTATATTCCGTGATAACAAGCCCGTCGCCGTGTTCGCGCTTTTTGTAGCTCCACAGCTTCTTTAGCATCATAACGGAGTTCGGGTTTGCGTTAAGCTCCGCGTTCATCTTCCTTTCGGCTTTCGCCTGTTCGGCAGCGAGGTCGGCGGTGCGGTTCTTGTAATCAAGCAGCCACGCGGTACATTCGACATTCTTGCTTTTCTGCGCGTAGTCAATAAGATCGTCGCGGCGCTTTATGCTGTTGATCCATCCCGCCTTTTCGGCGAGCGCAAGGGCAGCGGTGCTGTTCCCGTCTATCATTCCGCGCATTATGTTCATTTTGTTGAGCTTGTCCATCTCGAATTTTTCAAAGAAAAACTCGGCGATCTTAGGATAGGAAAAGCGCGCTTTCGTGATCTCGAAGATCTTTTCCGTGCAGTGGAACTGCTTGCCATCCAGCTCAGCGGCGAGCCTCTCCATAACCGGCAGATAATCCTCGTCCTCCATCTTCGCGGCAAGCGAGCTGTATTCATACCAATACATATCCGAATTCAGTGCGCCGCCGGAAACGGTCATAGTCTTTATGCGCTTATCGGAGATCTTCACGCCGAGCTTTTTCAGCTCATCGTAAATAAAGTCATCGCGCGTATATATCGCGAACAGCAGCAGCTCCGATGGTCTGAACGACAGCTTCTCCGCGTTTTCGCAGAGATATTTCAGCACCTCCGCGCGTTCGCCGTCGGAGACCGGCTTCAGCTTTTTCTTATCCTCGCGCTCGATCTGCTTTAAGAATTTCAAGCCCTTGCAGCAGCAGGCGCCCTTGATCTGCTTTGTGATATTCAGCAGATACAGCGCGAAATCCGAGCGGTAATTATCGTATTTCCTGCCCGAATAGATGTGATATTTTTCCTCGGCTTCATCGGTCTGCGGAATATCAAATGTCGCGCCGCATTCACACAGCGCCTTTACCATCTCAACACCGCGAAAACGGCACGCCAGCCCGAGCGCCTTCGCCGAGAACTCCGCATATCCGATCTTTTTGTACAACTCCCGAAGCTCGTCCGGCTCCATGTTAATGACCGCTTCCTCAAGGCGGGCAGCGGCTCCCGAATAGTCACTCACTTTTCGTTTCCTCCCTTGTATGTATAAGGTATATTGTTCCGCTTGCAGTACTTCTCCGCGTAGCTTTTAGGCTCGACTACCGCTTTGACGTTCGGCGATTTGTGGAACGGCGTTTCGGGCGGCGAACGGTAATTCTTGATCAGCTTTATCGACCCGGGCAGCACGACCCTCGCGAGATCATCACATTCAACGAACGCTTCGCGTGCAATTTCCTCAACGCCCTCGGGCAGCACGATCTCCTCAAGCGCCTTGCAGGTCCTGAATCCCCAGATCCCTATCCGCTTTACAGAATCGGGGATAGTGATCTTCTTAAGACCCTGGCAGTTGCTGAACATATAGTCTCCGATCTCGGTGATCCCGTTCGGCAGCTTGACATATTCGAGATTTTTGCTTCCCGAGAACGTTTTCGCGCCAAGCTCCTTCACGGAATCGGGCAGCTCGAGCGAGGTCAGCGCAAAGCAGCAGTCAAACGCCCGTTCGCCGATCTTTTCAACGCCGTCCGGTATGTTTACTTCTTTCAGATTTTTTAAAAAGTAAAACGCGGCTTCCCCTATGACCTTTATCGTACCCGGCAGCGTGATCCTCGTGACAGTATCGAAAAACATACTGCGCTCACGTGTAAGCCTCGGAGCGTAGGTTGAAAACGCGTAGTCACCGATGACCGTCACCGTGTCCTTGCCTATCTTCTCGGGAACCTCGATCTCGGTCTTCTTGCCCTTGTAGCGTTTGATGACCAGCCCGCTGCCGTCCTCGAGCTTTTCAAAGCTCCAGATCTTCTTCAGCTCTGAAACGGAATTCGGGTCGGCGTTGAGCTGCGCCATCATGCGCTTTTCGGCGCGGTCGCGTTCCGCGGCAAGGTCGGCGGTGCGGTTTTTGAACTCAAGAAGATACGCCGTGCACTCGGTGCTGCCCTTTTCTGTCGCGTATTGTATCATTTCGTCGCGTTTTTTCGGCAGCTTCAGCCAGCCGTTTTCCGCGCAAAGCTCAAGACACGCGACGCTGTTCAGATCTATCGCGTTCTTCATTATCTGACCCTTAGCCATTTTCTTCTGATTAAAGTGCTCAAGAATAAATTTGAAGAATTCCGGCTCGAAAAATCTGTATTTCTTATGATATTCGTTGTAATTCCCGTAATAGATCGAATCGGTGTAGTGCAGCGTCTTTCCGCCGATCTGCTCGACGACCTGAGTCATTATCGGCAGAAATTTCGCGTTGTTCAGGGCGTCGATCATACTGCAGAATTCCAGCCAGTTATAGCTGCGCCCGTTTTCTGTAAGATCGGAGACCCGATCATCGGTGAATCTCGCTCCATATTCCTTCAAAACGGCGGTGATATTCTGGCTGTCGCTCATTATTGAGTAAAACAGCAGCTCGTCCGGATCAAACCCCGCGCGCTCGCGGTTTTCGCAAAGATACCGCACGATCTCGGCGCGCTGCTCTATCGGCAGCACCTTGATTCCAACCTCTCCGCCCTTGCCGTCGGGGATATTCTCCGTATCCTTGAATACCAGCGACCGCCTGTCCAGACGATACGAAACAGCGATCGCAGTATGTACCTCCAGCAGCCCGAACCAATAGTTATACGTCCAGTAGCTCTGCCCGTCTTCGCCGATGTTCTTGTATTTAAACGTCGCTCCGCCCTTGACCAGCGCCTTGACGTGCTCCAACCCGCGAAAACGGCAGGCAAGCCCCAGCGCATAAGCGGAATTTCCGATCTCCCCGAGCCACCCCATCATCTCGGTGATCTCGGCGGGCGACTTCAGCAGCACTGTTTCCTCCAGAACCCGCGATTTTTCCGACTGTTTCATTTCTTCCATAGCAGCGTCCTCCAAGAAAATTTTATATTTAAATTTTACATCATTAAGTATAATTTGTCAAGCGTTTTGAAATTTCTTCTGCACTAATAGGTTGACCTTTTTCGGGATTCCAAAGGGCAGCGTTTTGCGCGAAGCGCATAATGCGTGCCCTTTGGCGCGATTTAACAAACGGCAAAGCCGTTTGTTAAACGCAATGGCATTCGCGTTATGCGCGAACGCTCATTGCTAGCTCCGGGACTTCGTCCTTTCGGGGTGCGGGGCGGAGGTCTGTCGGTCAGCCCCTCTGTCACTCCGTGACATCTCCCCGGTGGGGAGTCACCCGCTATTCTCTTCCCCCTATCCACGAGAGGGGTTTTTATACAAGCTGAGCGGCAGGCTTGTAAAAGCCTGCCGCTGCCGCATTATTTTCTTGCCGCCATTTTCAGAATATCACCGAACTTTATGCGGTTTCCGTTGTGGAGAATGATCGCTTCGTATACCTTGCTGACGATCACCGCCACAAGCACCACTGCCGCCGCCAGTATGGCAACTCCGATCAGCGACTGGAGCGGAGTGAGCGTTCCGAGAAGGATCGCGGACGGAAGCGCAAACGGCGAGCTTATGGGGAAGAAGTACGAGAACATCTGCACCGGATTTGTTGACGCAATGCCGGTGTCCATCGAGTCAATGTTGAATATAACGGGGAAGTACGCCAGATACATACCCACTACTCCGAGAATGGAATACGGCCCCATCGCCTGCTGGAGATCCTCCATACGCGATATGGACGCGCCGATAAGCGCGGCGATAAGCGCGAAGAATATAAATCCAAGCAGGAAAATAATGACTATCAGTATAATATTGAGCGGAGAAAACGCGGAGGAGAATTCGTTGACCGCCTGCGCTATCTGCTCGTCGGAGGTGAGCATTCCCGAGGTCGCCTGAGAAAGCGCTTCCTGTATCTGCGAGTCGGCGGCTATCTGCATTGCCTTGCCCGTAAAGCCGAAGGGCGAGGATATCGCGAAGCTCGCCGCGCCGACGGCCCCGATCAGGATAAACTGCGTAAATCCGACCAAGCCCATGGCAAGCACCTTGCCGATAACTACGGCAAGCGGTCTTACGGACGTGAGCAGCAGCTCCATAACGCGGCTGGTTTTTTCGGTCGCTATCGACTGCGCCACTATCTGACCATATGCGAAGATCAGCATGAACAGCACAAGCGATACGACGATCGGAACGAAGTAATTCATCGCGCTCTGGAATATGCTCCATTCCTCCGCACCCGCCTCTATCGCAAACGAGCTTATACCGACCTTAGTGGAGGCGTAGTTTTCCGGAAGAACGCCCGCGTTCAGCATAACGCGGCGGTTGACAAGCTCGCACAGCACAGCGTTGAGGTTTTCCGCGCCCGTTGATTCGGGAGAATATACTGTGCGGATATTGTAGCGTTCGAGAATGCCGTCCGCGTTGGTTATCGCGGTGATCTTTACCGCCGCTTCGCCGGAATTGGTCTGCTCAAGATCGGCGCACATCTGATCGAAGCTCTTGTCGGAAGCGGATACCGAGCCTTCAAGCATCTCCGAGATCATTGCTTTATCCTCGTCGGCAAGGATAGACGGCTCGTCATACAGCCAGACGGTGCTGAAGGAGGGGGCATTGCTGTCTCCGCCGCCGATACCTCCGGGGTTGTCGTCATCCTTGCTCAGTACTACGGGCAGAACGTTCGTGAGAACGCTGAGCGCCGCAACAAGCAGGCAGATGATGATCGTACCTATTATAAATGATTTGGTTTTTATATGCTGTATAAATGTAAAGGAAAATACCCTTTGCCAGCCTCTAGTTCTCACTTGATTCACCAACCTTTTCAATAAACAGTTCGTTGAGCGTCGGTTCGCGCAGCTCGTACTTTATCAGCGGGATCTTGCTTGTGATGATCATATTCAGCAGCTTGTGCGCCTGTTCCTCGGAGGATACGTTGAAGCTCGAGCCGTTCGGGGTCTCCTCGTATACGGCAAGTCCGCACTCCGCCGCCATCTGCGTGATGTTTCCCTCCGCCTTGACCGTGAGCTTGACGCGCCCGTAGCTTTTCTTGATCGCGTTGAGGTTTCCTTGAAGGACTGTCTTGCCCTTGTTGAGTATCACGATGTCGCGGCAGAATTCCTCAATGGTGGACATCTGATGTGACGACATTATGATATACTTGTTTTTCTTGATCTCCTCGCGGATAACGCTCTTGAACAGCTCCGCGTTGACGGGATCGAGTCCCGAAAGCGGCTCGTCCAGAATTATAAGCTCGGGATTCGGGGCAAGCGCCGCGATGAGCTGTATCTTCTGCTGATTGCCCTTGGAAAGCTGCTCGGCGCGCTTGTTTCTGTGCTCCGTGACCGCAAGCCGTTCAAACCAGTAATCCAGCTGCTTTACAGCGTCCTGACGGCGCATTCCTCTGAGCGTACAGAAATATATCAGCTGCTCCGAGATCCTGTATTTCGGGTACAGTCCGCGTTCCTCGGCAAGATATCCTATCGGCATATTCGCCGCGAGGAACTCCTTGCCGTTCCACTTGACCGTTCCGCCCTCCGCGGCAAGCATACCGAGAATTATGCGGATGGACGTGGTTTTGCCCGCGCCGTTAGTCCCCAGCAGCGCAAACACTCCCGGCTCGTTTATCTCAAAAGACAGATCGTCTACAGCCGTGTAGTCGCCGTACTTCTTGACGATGTTGCTTACGGATAATCCCATAAAATTCACCTCTTGATCGTTATATTCTTATTCTGTGCATACTGTTTATGCTTGATATAAACAGTATAGCACACTTGCCTTATCTTGTCAATAGCTTTTTGAAAAAATTTTGGATATAAATATTTTTTCCCGTTTTAACAATTTTGAATCCGAAAAGCTCGGCTTTTTTCGTCATTTTTCACATTTTCGGGAAAAACCCCTTGACAATATATATATATATATATATAATGGTACTTGTATGGAAGAATTTCCGAAAAACATCGAAAGGAACAACAAAAATGA
>JAIEDJ010000386.1 GCA_029068025.1 Oscillospiraceae bacterium
CCGATACGCATATTTTATCTTCAAAATCTCCCGCTTGTCCGCCCGTAACCAATTTGTGCATAACCGATGACCGAAAATCGGGATTAACTAAAGTATGTATGATCTCGTTATCGTTTTCGGACACAAACACATTACACAAGCCGTCATTTCCTCCGCCAATGCAGAAATAGTTATTTTCATCACCGTTGTCCATACAGATCTGTGTAGTGGTTTTGCCGTCGAGGCTGTTTATTATGCGCTCCGTGTCTTCCCACTCGGAGCTTTCAATTTGTTTTTCGGGGTTTTGCGGGTCGGATAAATCGTCATAAAAAATACGCGTTACGTACATTTCAGTCCTCGCTCCAATAGCTTATATCGGGGTTTAATTTCTCCCCAATCTCAGCTTCTTTTTCAAGATCATAATCCAGATAACCGTCTTCATCCAAAAAATATACGCCCTCATCATAAAAAGCTGTTACGGTTTTCCAAAAATCATCCACTTCAAAATGTATCTCCTCAAGATCACCGTCCGCGTATAAAACTATACATTCCCTGTCATTACGCTTCGCGTATGCGTAATAGCAGCCGGAATAATCCGTCAGAAACGGAATGACCGGATCATATTCGGAAAAACCTTCAAAAGCTTGTTTATAGCTTTCGCTGTCGATAATTTCATCAACCTGCATTAATCTATATCCCGGTAAAAAATCAAAATAAACTTGTTCCGGAATGTCTCGTTTCGTACCGTTGCAGGCGCTGTATATTTCTTCAAAAAACGCGGGAATATCCGAAAAATGCTCCAGCCACTTTTTTTGAAAATCCTTGTCCGCCGGTTCCAGACTTTTTACATATCCCTTTCGCAATTCCTCACTTTTAGATAAAAACGTTTTAAAATTGCCCATCTTTCATCTCTCCAATTCTGTTATTTCATTAACAGACAAGTCATCTTCTTGAATATTGACCGCATATCCGATCACAGACACGCTCGGCTTTCAGAGAAAAACCGTCGGGTTTGAGCGCTGTCCGGCCCTCGGGAACATTGCCGCTGTCTTCGTTAACATTGTAATCACGACCGTAGAATAATATCGCGTTTCGCCGCCATGTATCGCCGCCTTAATATTATCATTTTGATAATATGTCCGTTTTTTTATTATACTACATTATTTTTGATTTGTCAAGACCATTTTTAAAATTAGAATAAAATCTTCTAAACAGCTTGACAGAGAGATAACAAATTAACCGGTTTGTGTTGGAGCAGAGCACTTTTACCTTGCTGTAAACTGTGAATACTCCAAACGCTCTATAATGTGGAGCAGTCCGCTCTTACCGGAAGAATGATCCAGCGCATGCGTGATACCTCCGAGCCATACTCGCCGCATAATGATATGGGCGTTTATAAGCTGTCGGCTCAGCTCTCAATTTTCGGCCATGACGATCTCCGCGCCATCGGAGAGGGCTGCCTATATGGAGCAAGAAAAGGAAGGGACAAAAAAAGCCGCTAATCTTTACATCATATTACAATGATGTAAACAACCGCCCCACTTTTATGGGGCGGTTAAAAATATGCTCAATAAAATATGCCGGTCGGGATACCTAAGCACTCTTTATTTCAGTTCGGCATCTCATTCTTAAACCGTTCATACATATCGTCTATCTCGTCCGGGCTAAGTTGACGCATTTTTTCAATGGTCTCTTGAAAATCCGGACTTTCCATAGCAAAAATACCCTCATCAGCATTCTCGTCCGCATTTTCAAAAACATTCGGATCATACCGGCGTATTTCACTAACCGAGTTCGGAGAATCATCAATTTCATTAGTCACCGCTGATGTCGTAAATCCGCAGGTAACGATCACCATCAGAGCGAGAGCTACTATGGTAGGAACAACGCCTATTTTTTTGGTTTTCATAATTGCCACTATCCTTTCTTCAATAGCATTTTTGCTAAAATTACTGTACAAAGAGGAAAAACCTCTCCGTTTTTCTTCCATACCTATAAGAGCCATAGCGTAAGACGAACGGCAGTCGCCTTTCATTTTACGAACAACGGCTTCGTCACAGGCAAGTTCAATATCGCGGTTGTAAAGCAGAAACAGCAGCCATACAACGGGGTTGAACCAATGTAAGCAAAGCACTGCGGCAGCCGCAATTTTCCTTAACATATCAAACCGTCTGATATGCGTCATTTCGTGCATCAGGATGTAGGTGAGTTGTTCGGACTGTTCGTTTTCAAGGCTTTCCGGCAGAAGTATTGTCGGACGCAGGATCCCGTACGTCAGCGGTGAAACAGCTTGCTCCGAGCAGCGTATCCGGACATTTCTGCGAATTTTCTGTTCCGATAACCATTCCTCAACATAGCCGCCTTTGACGATCACTGCGCAGCGGTATCTGCGATAAACGATTATATATCCTGCCGCAAAAACTGCTAATGTTATTGCCATTCCCGCAAGCCACACTATTGCACATATGGGCATAGATACTCCTGATTGAAGATTTCCGGCTATAATGGCGTTTGGGATCATCGGGAGATTCGTTGCGGTTGTCCCGGGAACGGTCTGCGCCGTTGCCACAGAGTTGCTAAGCAGAGAAAAAAGCGAATATACACTTGTAACGGCGGGAATTGAGATCGGCAGAACAAGCCGAAGCATTGCGATTTCCCAAAGGAGAACGAACATTCTTTTCGACAGCTTATTCAATAAAATCGCTCTCAAAACCGTAATAACAAGCGCCATTACGCCGCCCGTTAACGTCATTTCCAAAATGCTCATACGCTACTCCAATTCCTTCACGATTTGTTTCAGCTTCTCTACTTGTTCTGGAGAAAGATTATCTCGCCCAAGCAAAGCCGCCACAAGCTTATCAGCAGACCCGTCATAGATCTTGTTGATAAATTCGTTCGTTTCCGCTTTCCGGACTTCTTCGCGCGGTATCAAAGCGCGGCAGATGAAATTCGGCTCAATGCGCTCTATCGCCCCCTTGTCGATACAACGCTTTATAAGAGTATAGGTAGTGTTCTTTTTCCAACCATACCGCTCCGTCAGTTCCAAAGAAACAGCCTTTGCCGATACCTCGCCGCACCGCCAAATAACATCCATTACCTTTAGTTCCGCGTCCTGCAATTTAATTGTCATTATGGTGTCCTCCTTTCCGGATTCGTTAGACCGCAGTAGTCTGTAATGATATTCTACCACAGTCTAACCGATTTGTCAATAGGTTATGAGTGTATACCAGTCAGAAAATCAGATAAATTTTATTTTCGATAATTGTTAAATTTGACGAAACTGTATATTTCAACAGGATGTGCGTTTGTAGTTTACTCTTATTACGAAAAACCGATAAGAACAATAACACTATACATTCGGTCTGACACATTTGATAACTCATCTTTTCACAGTAATGTCTTTTAAATTATCCGGAAAAATAATTCCCGCTCTCCAAAAAATTGGAGAAAGCGGGAATCTCATGCAAAACGTTCGATAATTCTTCAGGTAAATACGGTGTGCTGCCTGCGGTATTCATCGTTGTCCTTTTGTGCCAGCTCTGCGTTTACTTGTTCAAGCTCCCGCTGAATATCGGAGGCTGTGCCTTCATCTGCGAACTGCAGCTTTTGACTAAGCAGCTGTGCTTTATCGCGGAGTTTTTTGATCTCACGGTCTACCTTATCGGTATTTGCCGTGACAGTTTCTTCTTCCGGTTCATTTTTGTTATCGGCAGACTTATCCTCTGCCTTATCAAACGATATCCGTGGTTCTCCGTTCTCGTCGGGCACAACGCCGTAAAGACCTATCGGCTCCTTTTCTTCGCTCGGAATGTATTTGTCATGATTTTCCGAAACCTTTTCCGGCTCTTGGGGATCAATATCCGCTGGACGTTCCGCGGGTCTTATGCTGCCGATATTCCGCGCTGTATCAGCAGGATTAACAGACAAAATATTTTCAATCATTCGCTTTTCCTCCCGTAAATATAATCTGCCGTTGATATGATTATATATCAGGAAAAAGCCGAAATCAACAGTTTTGATGTGAAATGCGGGTTTAATGTTGTGAATTGCACAAAATCATCTTTAAAGAGAACATATCGCCGTGTGTGGATATTTGAGCCGTGCCGCCATATTTTTCGGCGGCAGCGATGATGTTTTCAATACCCATTCCGATCTCAAACGGTTTGCCATCAAAGCTGTTTTCAAGCTCTATAAACAGCAGATCACCTCTGATTTTAGTCATTATCTTTATAAACCTCTCA
>JAIEDJ010000387.1 GCA_029068025.1 Oscillospiraceae bacterium
CTGTTTATCTTAGGCAAGCTCAGCAATATGGAGGTAAAGAGCGACTGCCTTACCTGCATTGGCTGTATTTCAATGAGCGGTCCCTCGGATTGCTGCGGAAATACCGACGGACAGTATTTCGGCTGTGTTGACTGCTTTGGCGTGACTGCCGGCGACTCCGATGACCCCTTTGATTATTTTAATACGACAAAGCTGTGCGACGGCTGCTATTACATAAAATACCCCTTATATACCGAGGATAACAAGGTGCAGCCCACATACGGCTGCGTGACCAACGTAAAATAATTATGCTGCCATTCATTCATATAATCGTACCGTTTTATGCGGTCTTTGTGGCGATAGGATTTATCGCTGCCTTTGCTTTCTTTTGCCGCCGGACACGAGGGCTTTCATTGGGATTGTTGAAAAAAATTCAGATATTGATCGTTTCGGCTATCGGAATGTTGGTCGGAAGCAGAATAGTTTTCGTGTTGACAATACTCCCTTCTATAACCTCCGAATTTTCATTCGGCAGATTATTGGCGGCAGTTGTCAACGGAGGATTTGTATTTTACGGCGGCTTGCTTGGAACGCTCCTCGCCTTGTATCTTTACGGGAAAATACACAGACTCGGCCTTGATGAATTGTTTAGCGCGATCACGCCGTGTTTTCCGCTGTTTCACGCGTTCGGAAGGATCGGCTGCTTTATGTCGGGGTGCTGCTATGGAATACCGTGTGATTTCGGCTTTGCGATGGCGGCGGATCCGTCCGTCATCAGATTTCCCGTCCAGCTTGCGGAGTCTCTGTGTTGTGTCATTATCTTTTTTACACTTTTGATAATCGAAAAGAGGTTTACCAAAATTAAACTGCTGTATGTGTATCTGATCTCATACGCCGTTGTAAGATTCAGCCTGGAATTTCTGCGCGGAGATACCGTCCGGGGGATCTGGGGCTGCTTTTCAACATCGCAATGGATATCACTTTGCATATTGTTGGTCTGCGCGGTCAGGATAATTGTTTCAAAGCACAGATCAATATACCACACGGCATAGAAGGGCGATCCCGATATTTCTCGGGATCAAAGGCGGCGTAAACACTGCACATTAACGTACCTTCGGGGGGCGGAGCCCCGTTACTCTCTCCCCCTCTCCCCCGAGAGTGGGTATACAAGCTGAGGCGAAGCAGTCAAACTGCTTCGCCTCAGCTTGTATATTATGCTCCGCCAACTAAATATTTCCTGCAATACTCGTTCTAAATCGAAGATCTCCGAGTCAAAGCTCCTTGAGCTTTTTTAGCCTGAAATTTCAACGGGCTTTGCGTGAAAGTGTGTTTTTTCTGCGTGAAATGACTTTTTTTAAGCAGCCTGTGAATTTCTCTAAAATATAGTAAAATACAGTCTGTTTTTTCAATACGTATCACTTAATCGGCGGAAAAAAACACTTATTTGACATTGAGGTAATTCCGTTTTACGGCGCTTTCCGATATATGTATTGTTTTCGACAAATATTGACTTTTTCATTTGGTTTTGATATAATTAGGTATCGGGGGTGACGAACCGTTGACAAAATTAAATCTTGTGCTGTGCGACGACAATTCTGCCGATCTGGAGTCGCTCCGAAAATCGACGGACGAATACATAAAATGCCGCGGCTTTTGCGGGAAAACATTCTGCTTTTCCGCTCCCGAAGAAGTCTTGCGGTTCTCGGATAATATCGGTGACGGCAATGTAACAGTGTATATTCTCGATGTGATAATGCCCGAAACGGACGGCATAGAGCTTGGCAGAAGGATACGCGAACACGATAAGTATTCGGCGGTCATTTATATAAGCTATTCGGGCGAGTATTCGCTTGACGCTTTTTCGGTACGGGCTTTTTCGTATTTAATAAAGCCGTTTTCCCAAGAAAAGCTGTTTTCCGAGCTTGACGAGTGTCTGGGGCGCATTGAGCCTGCAAATAATAAGGCCGTGCAGCCGACTTTCCCGGTGAAAACCGCCAATGGAACGGTCGCGCTTGCATTATCCGAGATCATTGCCGTGGAATATCTCGGTCACAGACTGATCTTTCATCTCGCAAAGGGAGGAAAAGTCGAAAGTGTGTACCGCCGACAGCCGTTTGACATTCAGGCTGAGGAGCTTATGCAAACGGGAGCATTCCTGAAGGTCTCCGCAAGCTATCTGGTAAATTATCGTAACATTAAAGGAATAAAGACAGATAAATTTGTGATGTGCGACGGTTCTCAATATAAGATCACGCGAAAATATGCCGGCGCAAGAAAAAAATACATAGATTGCGAACTTAACGGGGGCGTTTTGTAATGACAACATTTGAAAACGACCTTGCTTATTACACGGTAAAAGCCTTGATCACTGTTGTTGGCACTCTGGGTATGGCGTTGTCCTGCATAAAAGTAAAATACCCGCTTAAAAAAATTCTTGCTGTGCACTCGGTATACCTTTTGTGGGTAAGTGTTTTTATTTTTGCCTCCATGAAGTTTTTCGGACTCGTCATTACTCTGCGGCTCTGCGTTTTAACAGTATCCGTTCCCGCAATACTGATACTCTATTTTATATCGACCTGTTCGCCGTGGCAGGCGGTTTTTAACTCTACAATGCAGCTAAGCGTTTCGCTCATTCTCGCCATATCTCAAACGATCATCGTTTCCGTTCTGGACGGCGGAAAAGTTATGGATCTTTTTATCAGAGTTCTCGGCTATGCCTTGTGTATTTTCGCGGAATATAAATTTTTAAGGAAGAAATTTGCCCTGCTTGATTACCTTCCCGATAAAAGCTGGAGAACGCTGACATTTGTGCCGATCGGCTTTACGGCACTGTTTTTCCTGATAGGAACATATCCCGGGCATTTTTCGGAATCGATCGCAAATACGATCTACTTATATGCCGTTACCGCGGTCATGCTGCTGATCTATGTGATAATTTTTCACAGTCTAGTAAGCCAGTATAATTTACAGCTTTCGGAATACACAAACAGTATACTTGCATCTCAAAGCGAGTCATTTCAGAAACAGCTCGAGGCGATCAATTCCACAGAAGAACAGATCAAAATAATGCGGCATAATATACGGTACAATATCATTGTTCTGTCCGATATGCTTGCGGCGGGAGATCATTCGGGCGCGCTTAAATATCTTGGCGATTTTGAAAAAAGGCTTGACGACGCTAAAAAAACGGTTTACTGCTCCAATTCCACCGCTAACGCCATTCTGGTATACTATATTGAACGCGCGGAAAGCAAGGGGATATGTACCAAAGTTCGATTTGCAATGCCCGAAAATATCGATATTGATATTATGGATTTTACCGCGGCTTTGGCAAACGCCCTCGAAAACGCCGTGAACGCCTGCGCAAAAGTTCCGGATAATCAGGGCCGGTTGTGTATAAAGACAACGGAAGCAAAACAGTACATAGTGGAAATCGCAAATAACTATACGGGTACGGTATCATTTGACGAGACCGGTCTCCCTACCTCAAAGGAATGCGGTCACGGAATAGGCACACGCAGTATTTCGGCGTTTGCCGAAAAAAATAACGCGTTTCTCGATTACGATGTTACGGACGAATGGTTTAAGCTGCGTATTGTTTTTCCAAACAGCGAAATATAGTTATGCAGAAAACGAATTGTCCGAGAGAGGCGGTCATCTATAACGGTCAAAATACCTTATGACATCGCTTGTCTGCGCGGCGGGTCTGCTGAATTTCTTTCCCGCAGCAGCAAGCTGTCTGTTGACATCAAAACAATAAGCTGCGGCTGGGGCGACAGCAGTTTCAGCATCAGGTATCCGGAATACGGCGGTAACCCTTCGCAGGGATATAGTTACAATAAATAGCAGAACAAAATCATTGCTGCCAAAGAACAAGAACCTGTTTTGGACAAGGCGATCGAAGAACTAAAAAATCCAGGTAAAAGTAAAAAAGCAAGCCGACAAAATTTTGTCGGCTTGCTTTTTTACAAATAATATTGATTTATTAACATCAAAATGATATAATAATATATAACAAATAAATTATGCCACGGAAAGGAATCCGGAATGAGAAAACATATTCTGATAATTGATGACGACGAGGATCTTTCACTTATAATAAGCGAAATGCTGGAAAGCTACGGATATGAGGTCAGCCACGCGGAAAGCGCGTCGGCGGCTTTCGATATGCTGTCCGAAAACAAGTATCACCTTGTTCTGCTGGATATCAATCTTCCCGAGACCACGGGCTTTGAGATCTGCAAAGAGCTCAGAAAAGTGTCCAGCGTTCCCGTGATATTTGCGAGCGCGAGAACCAGCGAGACCGACAGGATCACAGGCTTTGATATAGGCGGCGACGATTATCTTCCAAAGCCGTATTCCATGAAGGAACTTTTGTCGAGAGTAAACGCGCTTATCCGCCGCGCTTACGGTTTCACGGAGGAAGAAAAGCTCGTGGAATTCGGCGGCGTATGTGTGAATATCACCTCGCGAACCGTAACAAAGGGCGGGCAGACGGTCTCGCTGTCATTACGCGAATTCGATCTGCTTGCATATTTGTGCGAGCATAAAAACACCGCTGTCGCCAAGGACAAGCTGCTGAGCGAGGTGTGGGGCGCGTTCTCGATAGTCGAGCCGTCGACCTTGACGGTACATATACGCTGGCTGCGCGAAAAGCTCGAGGACGATCCCGCAACCCCCAAATACATAAAAACGGTATTCAAGGTAGGATATAAGCTGGAGGTCGGGAATGAAGATTAAACTTATTTTTATCACCGTTTTGTTTTCGCTTGCGGTGATCCTGCTTTCGGGATGGATCCGGCTGTCGTCTAAGGGCGATGATCCCGAAGACGAGAGAGCGGCATATATCGTGGATCTGAACGAAATAAGCAGACTTAACGAAAGCGGAGAACACGAGACGGCAAACGCGAGGATCGCGGCTTTACAGGAGAATATGCGCAAGGCGGAGATCCAAAAAAGCGGCGCAAACGCGATCCCTGTATTATGCGGCGTGAGCGTTTTGTTTTTTGTGACGGCGTTCGGATATATTTACTTCGCTATACTTCGCCCGTTTGATAAGCTGAAGGATTTCGCGGCGAAGATCTCTTTGGGAGATTTCGATGTTCCGCTGAAATATGAGCGCTCCAATTATTTCGGCGAATTCACATGGGCGTTTGACAGCATGAGAAACGAGATCACCAAGTCCAGAGCAAGCGAAAAGGAAGCGATAGAAAACAACAAGACCGTCATCGCAACGCTTTCTCATGATATAAAAACTCCGATAGCATCCATAAGAGCGTATGCCGAGGGACTTTCCGCGAATATGGACAGCTCCTACGAAAAGCGCGAGAAATATTTAAGCGTTATCACGAAAAAATGCGACGAGGTATCAAGACTTACAAACGACTTGTTTTTACATTCCGTGTCCGATATGGACAAGCTGAAGCTGGTTCCCGAACGGATAGAGATCTGCGTCTTTACGAAGAGCATAATAGATGAGATAGCGGCGGAACGCGGTGATATTATTTTCAGGAAGCCTGACTTTGTCGCCTTTATCAGCGCCGATAAAAACAGATTCACCCAAGCATGTGAAAATATTGTCAATAACGCGCGGAAATACGCGAAAACGGATATTGAGGTATTTTTCACAAAAGAGAACGATGATATAATTCTTCATTTTTGCGATCACGGCGACGGTATCCCCGACGAAAATATGCCGTTCATATTCGACAAATTTTACCGCGGAAACAACTGCGGAAACGAGCAGGGCTCCGGACTGGGGCTGTATATAGTAAAATACATCACCGAGAGAATGGGAGGCAAAGTCGTACTTCAGAATCGTGACAAAGGACTTGAGGTAAAGCTGATCCTGCCGACGTTAAAATAATTTTTCAAATTCCGATCTCTTAAGGACTTCTTAATATCTTTTGCGGTAAAATAGAAATATAAAAAAGAAAAGAAAGGCAGAACATATGAAAAATACTGTTTTATCGGCAAAAGGTTTATGCAAGAGCTTCGCGCATAACGGGGGACAGGTACATATTCTCTCGCACGTTGATTTCGATCTGTACGAGGGGGATTTCACCGTTATAATGGGAGCAAGCGGTTCGGGAAAATCCACGCTGCTGTACGCTTTAAGCGGCATGGACAGAGCGACAGCGGGAGAGGTCATATACAACGGCAAGGATATTGTCAAGATGAAGGAAAACGAGCTTGCAAAGCTCCGCTATACGGATTTCGGTTTTATATTCCAGCAAATGCACCTTGTCAGCAACCTGACACTTTTCGAGAACGTTGCGGTGTCCGGATATCTTAACAAAAGCAAGTCCGCCGCCGAGGTGAGAAAACGCGCCGACAAGCTGCTGGAGCAGATGTCGGTATCTCACATAAAGGATCACCTGCCGACACAGGTGTCGGGCGGCGAGCAGCAGCGCTGCGCCGTTGCTAGAGCGGTCATAAACTCGCCTAAGGTGCTGTTCGCAGACGAGCCTACGGGCGCGCTCAACCGCAAAAACACCACCGACGTTCTGGATCTGCTTACGGAGCTTAACAACGAAGGGCAGAGCGTCTTGATGGTAACGCACGACATGAGAGCCGCGTTACGGGCTAATCGTATTCTGTATATCGGGGACGGCAAGATCATCGGAGAGCTTTCCTTGCCGCCGTACAGTCTGAGCCAAGAAAAGTCAAGAGAAACGCAGGTAAACGCTTGGCTTACCTCGCTTGAATGGTAAGGCGGTGCGGTATGGAGATCTTAACGTTATTAAAGGCGAATATCCGCCGTAAAAAGGGCTCATTTGTAAGCGTGATCCTGCTCACGCTTATCATCGCGATGAGCGTTACCACTATTTTAAGTATTCGGGAAAGCGCGCTGAACGGCGTTGACTACGCCCACGAGCTGTGCGGTACCCCTGATATTATGGCAAGCTATTCCGCGTATCGTCTCACCGATGATCTGGTTGAAAAAGTGCAAAGCGACAGCAGAGTAAAAAGTGTAAACGTGATCAACTCGATACTGTCGGAAAAAGCCGTCATGGGCGATAGAGAATACGGCAATTCAATGACGCTTACAAAAGCAGGCGAAAACACCAAGTTGTTAAAGGATAGCCTGAACGGTATCGCGGGAGACGCGCCGAAGCTTCAAAAGGGAGAAATATACGTTTCGCAGGGTTTTTTGACCGATCTTAACGGAAAAGTCGGGCAAAAGGTCACGCTTAAGACAATTGACGGAGAACATGAGTTTATCGTTAAGGGAATATGTCTTTCTCCGATGTTTGGTTCGTCGCTGATCGGCTGGAAAAGCATATGTATAAGCGATGATGATTATTCTGAGCTCTCGGCGGCTGCTTCCGATGCCGAAACGGAGAGCAGAACCGGCTTGGGAAAAATCCTGGAGGTCTACAAGTCCGACGACTGCGCTCTTACGAACGCGCAGCTGCGCCGTCAGCTCAATCTCGACACGGGCCTTACCGATA
The DNA here is from genome assembly GCA_029068025.1 of Oscillospiraceae bacterium. Classification (GTDB taxonomy): domain Bacteria; phylum Bacillota; class Clostridia; order Oscillospirales; family Ruminococcaceae; genus CAG-115. Next base: position 7,434 of record JAIEDJ010000387.1, read on the forward strand.
TGGCCTATGGATCTATGACAAGGGAAATGTCGATAAACTATACTACTCTTTTTCCCGTAATCGTCTGCTCCATTTTATTGGTGTTCGTAATGCTTTTGCTGGCTATCGTCGTGATCGTTACCGTACACAGCATTTCGGTCGAGATCGAAACGAATTATGTGACGTTCGGGGTACTTAAAGCGCAGGGATTTGGCAAAAGCAAAATTCGTCTGCTTTTTTTGGGACAGTATCTGCTTGCCGAATTTATAGGCGCGGTTATAGACGACAAATACACCATTTGCATCGTCAATCAATAC
>JAIEDJ010000388.1 GCA_029068025.1 Oscillospiraceae bacterium
GAGCTATCACCAATGATATCAGTCTTATGTTTGCCGCATATGCAAGCGCGGACATAAATCCGAGCAGCACCGAACCGGAGATCCTCGAACCTCTTCCCCTTTTATCCCAGGCAGTAAAAAAACAAAGCACCAACAGCCAGCACAACACAGCAGTGACTGTTTCATTCCAGATAAATTTAGAGTTTGCAGTATATGAGATATACATTCCGCAGCATATTGCGATGATCAGCTTCTGACGCACCCTCGCAACACCCAGCTTTGCCGCGATATGATAGACGACCATCGGAACAAAGCTTATCAGCAGCGCGTTTACGATAAGCATGGCCTTATACAGCACGAACGGATTGTCCAGCACAAGAAACAGCGGCGCGTAGAACAGAGCCTGAACATATCCGCCGCCCTCGATCTGCCCGAGCAGCGGCCATTTGCCGTTTCCGGAATAGAACGCGGCTGTTCCCGCAACGGATATCTCGTCCGGGTAAACGACAGGCAGCGCCATATTCCATGACAGCAGTGAATTCACCACCACCGAGAACGCGTAAAGTATAAACATGATCCCGCGGTCTCCGAACGCGGCATAGAACTGTTCCAAACGCTGCTTCATCAGAACCTTCCTCCGCTTATTGCGAGAATGCACGCGTTTGCGAACAGTAGCGCAAGGCAGCCAAGCGCCGCGCGCGCAAACGACGGCCTGCCGCTCTCGGAAAGCGCACGAAGATACTCTACCGAGTCGGTATCGCCCTCAAAGCTCTTGCGTACCTTTAATATCCTGCGCACAGCCATCTTATAAAACAGATAGTCTCCGAAAAGGCAAAGCAAAACGGTCTCAACAATGTTTATCAGACTCAGCAGCCTCTTTGTATCGTCGTTTACGATGATCGCCGCGGCAGCTCCGCCCGACATCGTTATGATCAGAAACACGGGCAGCACCGAGATCACCAGCAGCACAACGCCCAGCAAGTCCATCTTACGGTAAAACTGAAAGATCGGAGAGAACAGCCCGCTGCACAGATTGAATGATGTCACATGCCGCTTGCCCTTTGGTTCGCGGAACGATCTGAACGCTCTGCTGTAGTGCCATATAGACGTTCCCGTGTATGCTATAAGCTCCTGCATGCTTACGCCGTCCTCACCCTTGGAATCGTCGCTTATCATCTTGTAAAGCTCCCGGATCGGATCGCTCAGCCCCATATCGCTGAACATCTCGCTGTTCGGATCGGGGAGGCCGAATATCTCGAGCTTCTTGTCCGTTTGATCCTCCGAAGCCTTGTTATCATTAGTATCATCGGAGGTCTCGGGTACGGAAGCGTCATCTGCCCCGGGATCGTCATCGAGATTGTTTGTTTTGCGCTCAACAGGCTCCGGTACCGATGATGACGCGGAAGCAGCCGCCGATATTGATTGTGATATCGACTGCAAAGGCTCGTCGGGAAGCCTGCCGTTCCAGACATACCCCTCCGCGTGAAGTTCATCAAGACCGCACTTGTTCTGCTTCAGATAACACGCTCTGTGGTGCGGGGTGCCGCACTCGGGGCAGACCGCGATATCGTCGCCGTCGCGGAAGCGCTCTCTGCATACGGGACATAATTTATTTTCAAATCTTGACATTGTATTTCCTTTCGTGTGCTTTATACATAGGTATACAATATTAGTATACCACATTTCGGAAAAATTTTCAACATATATTTCAAATATTATTAAAAAGGCAAAAAATCGCCGCGGCAGATTTGCCGCGGCTGAATCAAATGTGGTCAGGGAATTTATTCAACATGCTCATTAACAGTGTAAGAAGGATCCAGCTTCCAGCCGCCGCGCTCATAGTAAATTTTTTGGATCAGCTGATCAAAGCCGGTATAACTTGCGATAATACACGTGTAGGTTATAGTGTCGTCCGTTTGCTCGATCACCTGCGCCGAGTTATAATAAGGCGGTACTCCGCCGCTCGCCACGGAGGTATGATAATACATTTTCCCGTCGATCTCGATAAAGACCGCCCCCCGCCAGCCAAGCTCCTTATCGAGTGTCACAGAGTATGTGCCGTCGGGATTTTCTGTCATCGTGCCCTTGTAGGCGTTTTTCATATAATCGTCCGTCGCCTCCCGGGTATAATATTCAAGCAGCATTTCCTCAAGCTCCTCACACGATCTCGGGAATGTATATTGGGGCTGCGGATACGCCAGCTCGATATAATAACGAGCGTTTGACGATCCCGGCAAAATAAATTGATAAACGTCACCGGAGCACGCAACACTGTTGGCGGAAAGGATCGAAGCAAGCGTATAACCCGGTCGCAGCGCTTTCAAGATCTCCTGAAGCTCCAGATCGCGCTCGGTATACTCGGAAGGAAATTCCGGGATAAAACCGAAATTAAAGAAGAAATGCAGCTTGGATATGCCGTTTTCAAGCGTTATAGTGCCGGTTCTTTGGGCAAATTTGTCACCGCCGTAATTTTTGTAGTCGTATCCCCAATACGAAAAATCTATGGACTTTTCGCTTCTGCGGATGATCTTTGCGGTTTCGCAGTCTATTCCCAATCCTCCATTGCTTTCCCCAAGGGTGCTGCGGTACATTTTTCCATCTATTTCGATGAATATCGGATTGCTGCCATTCTGAACCTTAACATTGAACGTCCCATCGGGATTTTCAGTCATGCTGCCCTTGCTGACCCATGACATATAGAATGAAGCTGCCTGCGGAGAAAAATATCGGTTGACAAGCTCTTCCATTTCGTCATAGCTCTGCGGAACGGCAAACAAGCCCGATTCTGTCCGCTGACCCTCGGGGATAAGATAATATTCTCCCCTGTAAAAATCACCTTCATAAAAATTGCCCCTATGGTATTCATTGATCTTAAATGTAAGCCCCGTATCGGCACCCATGCTCTCGAACATTTTGTCGATATCCTCAGCGCCTGCGACGAGCTCCGTAAGCATTGCCTGAAGCTCCAGATCATCCTCAGTGAATTCCAAGCTGATATCGGGATAAGAGGACTGCTCGGAATTGTCCGGATCATCGGAGCAGTCTGAATTGTCAGAGCTGTCGGATACGTCCGAACTGTCCGACGTATCGGAAACGTACTCTGAAGGCACGCTCACAGGATCGAAATTTCCTCCGATACGGAATTTTACTATCGCAAATATTCCCACCGCCAGCGCGGCGGCACATGCCGCAAGCGCTATGATCCCTTTTATGGGAGAACGCGGCTCGGGCCTCATCTGAATGGGCTTTTCCTCCCCGCCGTCCGCTTCTTCGATAAGCTCTTCGTCGATCTCATTGATAAGTAAGAATAATTTTTCGGACTTTATCATAATGTGTAACCCTCCTTTGCGAGATGTTCCCTGAGCTTTTGACGTGTTCTGTAAAGCGATACCGAAACTTTGTTCTCAGCAGTGCCGAACCTTACTGCGATATCGGCAACGCTTTTGCAGTGCCAATATCTGAGTATAAAAACGCGGCGGTCAAACTCCCTGCAGCCGCGCAGGAATTTGTTTATCGCTTCGACGATCTGCTTGCCGTCAAGCTCGTCATCAAGGCTCTTTCCGTCCGACACACATTCGCTGAGCTCTTCAAGCACAAGCGTTACCTCACCGCCGCCGCGCTTTTCCGTGGTGTTCATTCGGAACATACTCACCGCGACGCACTTCACTATCTTCCCGACAAACGCCCTGAGCACTTTGGGCCGCGCGGGAGGTATGGTATCCCAAGCCTTAAGATACGCGTCGTTTACACACACCTGAGAATCCTCGCGATTGCGCAGAATGTTTTCGGCAATCTGAATAAAGAATGTGCCGTGTTTTTTGGAAAGCTCCGAGAGCGCCGCCTCATCCCGCGCGTTGAAAAGTTGGATTATGGAATTGTCGTCCATACGTTACACCTCCCAAAAGAATAAAATTTGTCCCTCTATAGATCAGTTCGCAATCGGCAGTGGAAATATGACAAAATTTCGAAAAAAAATTTAAAAATCCGCCGTTGTTTTATTATAACACTCCTTCAATGAAAAAGCAATAAAACCATTGACTTGAATTATCAGCTGTTTTATGATATACTGAAAGTGCCGTTCTTTTTTTGACAGATCTCGGACAATTCTGACAAATAACCGCCTGCGGAATTGTCGAATAGTAACGAATTTTAAAAAATGAGGTCACAAAACCGCTGTTTTGATACTTATTATTTATAGGGTATAATTTTGCAAGGGAGGAGGCCGATCATGACGAATACAACACTCAGTGATATTCTTGGGGAAATGTGCGTTGACAGGGCGCAAGCGTTTAAGGCATTTAAATGTAAGCGTCACTTTTTCTCGCTGCGCCACCGCCGGGCAATGAAAAAGATCATCCGTCCCAAAACCTCGAAGTTTATTCCGATACGCAGACGGATCGCTGTTCTGCTGATCGTGGTTTTTATCGCAGTGATCGGCGTTTCGGCGGGAGCGGACAATTTCAGCGGACTCAGCACCGAGATGCGTAAGGATGGTATTCACATTGTTACCGCGGATTACAAGGATTCTTTGCAGATGATAGAGTATATTTATTGCCTTCCAGAGGTTCCAGAAGGCTTTGTACTGACCTCTTTTGATACATATGATATCATATCCGTTGAAACGTATATGTTGAATAATCAAATGTTATCGCTGATGCAAACGATAAAAAGCAATTTCCACCAATACCTCATAGACGGTCAGATACCGGAAGAAGTGGATATCAACGGAAAGCGGGGGTATTATTATGAAGACAGATATATGGGAAATATCTTCTGGGATAACGGAGATTATATACTGATGGTTACAGGCACTTTGCCAAAAAAGGATGAACCGTCGGGCGTATTTACCAAAGATGATCTGGTGAATTTGGCGAAAAGTGTCAAAGTTTTAAAATAAAGTCACAAAGGGGATATTTTGCAAGGGATGAGGCCGATCATGACGAATACGACACTCAGCGATATTCTTGAGGAAATGTGCGTTGACAGGGCGCAGGCGTTTAAAGCGTTTAATTGTAAGCGTCACTTTTTCTCGCTGCACCACCGTCGGGCAATGAAAAAGATCATCCGTCACAAAACCTCGAGGTTCATTCCGATACGCAGACGGATCGCTGTTCTGCTGATCGTGGTCTTTATTGCCGCTATAGGCGTTTCGGCGGGAGCTGATAATTTCGGAGGTCTCAGCACCGAGATACATAAGGACAGTATTGATATTGTTACCGCGGATTACAAGGATTCCTTGCAGATGATAGAGCACATATATTGCCTTCCCGAGGTTCCCGAAGGCTTTGTACTGACCGATTCAAGTTTGGACAAGATCATGTATTATGAAGACTATTGGTTGGATAATAAAATGGTAATATTGATGCAAACAATAAAAAGCAATTTCCATCAATCCCTCAGAGACGGTCAGATCCCCGAAGAGGTGGATATCAACGGAAAGAGGGGGTTCT
>JAIEDJ010000389.1 GCA_029068025.1 Oscillospiraceae bacterium
CTCAATTGGCTGCTAAACGGAACGGAGCGCTTGCGCGGAGTGGAGTGTGCAGTCAATTGAGAATTTTGAAATTCTTTTAAATAAGGAGCGAAGATGCGGCTTTTGATTTTTCATGGGGATCGGGTGTTTGAACCTGTGGTTCTTGAGGGGATCGTATGGCAGACGGAAAGGAAAAGCTCTCCCGGCTCGCTGACGTTTAAGGTGCTGGCGGACGATGTGCTGAAAATATCGGAGGGGGACGCGGTGCGGTTCTGCTGCGGCGGTGAAAATGTGTTTTACGGGTTCGTTTTCACGCTTTCGCGCGGCTCGGACGGTGTTGTTTCGGTCACGGCGTATGATCAGCTGAGGTATCTTAAAAACAAGGATACTTACGTTTACAAAAACAAGACCGCGGGCGAGGTCGTTAAGATGATCGCGGCGGACTTCGGGCTGGAGACGGGGATCATTGATGATACGGGGTACAGGATACCGTCACGCGTGGAAAGCAACTCGACGCTGTTTGACATCATCGGGAATGCGCTGGATCTGACGCTGGTGAACCGCAGGGAGATGTTCGTTCTGTTTGATGATTTCGGGAAGCTGTCGCTGAGAGATCTCAAAAATATGAGGGTGAATATCCTTATTGACAGCGAAACGTGCGAGAGCTTTGAATATCGGTCATCAATAGATTCCGAGACGTACAACAGGATCAAGCTGACATACGATAACGACAAGTCGGGAAAGCGCGAGGTGTATATTGTGCAGGACGGTTCCAACATCAACCGTTGGGGCGTTCTTCAATATTACGGTACCCTGAAGAAGGATGAAAACGGCTCGGCTAAGGCGCAGACGCTGCTGGAGCTTTATAACGATAAGACCCGTTCTCTTGATGTGAAGGGCGTGCTTGGCGACTGCCGCGTCAGGGCGGGGTCTATGGTGGCGGTCATGCTTGATATCGGCGGGGAGAGGGTGAGCAGCTTTATGCTTGTGGAGAAATGCCGTCACGATTTTAAGGGTGGTATTCATCTGATGGATCTGTCGCTGAGAGGGTGATTTTATGCTGAACTCGAATAATTTCCTTGAACTGATCAAGCGCGCCGCCGTTGACGCGAATGAGCAGGCTCAGCCGTGCGATATTTTATTCGGGACGGTGGTGAGCGAAAGTCCGCTGAGGATACGCGTCGAGCAGAAAATGGAGCTTGGTGAGGCGCAGCTGATACTCACAAGAAACGTGAGCGATCATAAGGTGAAGTTCGACGGTGAAAACGTGCGGAGCTTCCCGGAGGACGCGGATGGTTCCGAAATAGTGATAAAAAACGCGCTGAGGGCGGGAGAACAGGTCGTTCTTATTAAGCAGCGCGGAGGTCAGAAATTTTTGGTGCTGGACAGGAGGGCTGAGATTTGATACCTGCGGTCGATAATGCGCTTTTTATGACGCTGGAGGTCGAAACGCGTTCCTCGAAAAACTATAAAATGGACGCCGAGCACAATATTATCAATGGAAACGTTGATGAGCTGGAAGCGGTGAAGCAGGCGGTTTTTAAGATACTGAACACGCAGCGGTATCAATATCCCGTGTATTCGTGGGATTACGGGATCGAGACCGAGGACTTGTTCGGAGAGCCTGCGGATTATGTGTGCGCGGAGCTGGAGCGCCGCGTAAGGGAGGCATTGACGGCGGATGACCGTATAGATTCCGTGGACGGCTTTGAGTTCGATATTTCGGAAAAAAGAGTGGTGAAGGCTTCGTTTTCGGTTCATTCGATCTACGGCAGCTTTGACGACAGCAAGGCGGTGAGCTTTTAATGTACGAAAATGTTACTTATGAGGGGATACTCAAGAGAATGCTCGACAGGATCCCGAATACTATGGACAAGCGTGAAGGGTCTGTCATATATGACGCTCTGGCACCCGCCGCGCTGGAGATGCAGCTGATGTATATAGAGCTGGATCAGCTTATGGACGACTGCTTTGCGGATACAGCGTCCCGCGGTTATCTTATCCGCCGCGCGGCAGAGCGGGGACTGTATCCGAAGGCTGCGGCTTACAGTATCCTTAAGGCGGTGTGTGTGCCCTCATCAGCGGAGATACCGGTCGGAGCTAGATTCACGCTGAACGATCTGAGCTATATCGTTACGGAAAGAATGTCCGATGATGAATACAAGGTCAGATGTGAAACTTTAGGGGCTGCGGGAAACAAGTATTTCGGCGCTATGACCGCTGTGGACTATATTCAGGGGCTGGAGAGCTTTTCGATCACGGAGCTTATTATCCCGGGAGAGGACGAGGAGGATACCGAGGTCTTCAGAAAGAGGTATATGGGCTCGTTCGATTCGCACGCTTACGGCGGAAACTCGGCGGACTACATTGAGAAAACCAATCTTATCGCCGGGGTCGGGGCTGTGAAGGTCACTCCTGTGTGGAAGGGCGGGGGAACGGTGCTGCTGACGATCCTTGACAGCGGATTCAACGCGGCAAGCGATGCGCTTATCGAGCGTGTCCAGAATGAGATCGACCCGAGCGGGGACGGAAGCGGTCTGGGGATCGCGCCTATCGGGCATTCTGTCACCGTGAATACCGCCGAGGCGGTGGTGATCGACGTTGGATTTGATCTTGTGACGGACGAGGGTTACAGCTTTGATCGGCTCAGATCGCTCATAGAGGATGAGATCGGCGGTTATTTGCTGGAGCTGCGCGGAGAATGGGGATCGCGTGACAGCCTGGCGGTGAGGATCGCTCAGATCGAATCGCGTATCATGAATATCGGCGGCGTCGTGGATATTCAGAATACGAGGATCAACGGAGCGGACGGCAACGTTATTCTCACCAAGTATCAGATCCCGGTATTGGGGGTGATCTCGAATGGTCAGGGAGGTTGATCCGGAAGGCTTTCTTCCCGAATTTGTCCGCGAATACCGTGAAATAAAAGAGATCCTGCACGCGGAAAAGCCCGAGATACAGCTCCTGGCGGACGCGGCTGAGCAGGCGCGTGACTGCGCGTTCATCCTGTACTGCGGGGAATATGAGATCGGGCGGTTTGAACGCATGATGGGCGTTTTCCCCGCTGCGGGGGATACGCCCGAGGAACGGCAGGCGCGTATACTTATCCGATGGAACGAGGCTCCGCCGTATACGCCCGCGTCGCTTAAGGAAAAGCTTGCGGCAATCTGCGGCGAGGGAAGTTATTCCGTTGATATTCATTATGACGAGTATCGGCTGGAGCTTGCGGTAACGCTTACACGCGCGGGGCAGGTCGATGAGCTGGAGCGGCTGCTTCAAAGGATCGTTCCGGTTAATATGGTCATCTCCGTTCGGAATGTGATGACTGCCGAACCATCGGCGGAGCTTTTCACGGGCGGGACGGTCAGCGCTTGTGCGTTTTGTGTTATCGGAGACTGAGTTTTTGGTAAGAGAAACGCGTGAAAAAGCGCTTAAGCAATGGGTAACGTTTTAATTGTGCAACGAAAGCGCTTAAGCAAAGAATAACGTTATAATTGTGCAGCAAGCGTTCGGAGCGTAGTCAGACGTCACAGAGCGCCGCTTGCGGCGCGGTTGTGACGCCTGACGAGTGAACGGTGCGTGGAGCGACACGATGTCGCAAGGTGACCGCCAAAAGCGCGGCACGGATGCCGCGCGGCTAAGGCGGTCACACTGCGAAGCGGAACGTGCCGTGAACGTAGCGGAGAACGCTTTTTAGATAAGGAGATAAAATGCGGGATTTAATTATTACTGCCGGCGGCGAGGCGCTTGTGGCAAGTCTTGTCGGCGGGAACGGCGAGGCGCGGTTTACTAAGATCTGCGCGTCGTGCGAGGACTATTCGGAGGGTGGAAGAAGCGGTCTGAGAGAGCTTTCGGAGCTTGATGGGATATGTCAGAGCGCGGCTGTCTCGGGAACGCGGCGTGTGGATCCTTCTACTGTGGAGATATCCGCCGCTATGGACAACACGGGGCTTGAGGACGGTTATTATACTCGCACTGTAGGACTGTACGCGGAGGATCCGGACGGGAACGAGATCCTTTTCGCGGTGTGCGCGGAGTACGATTCCCCGTTTTATATGCCGCCGTTTACGGGCGGGACTGTTTCGGGGATCTCATATAAGCTGAGGGTCAAGGTGAGCGATTCCGCGATAATTACCGTTGGCGCGCCGTCGGACGTTTACGCAACTACATTCCAACTGGACGATGAGGTCAAGCGCATAAACGAAAGGATCGACGCGCTTTCCTTTTCGGAGGAGATAAGCGGGCACAACGAAAGCGAGGATTCGCACCCTAAGCTGCTGGAGCTGATGAGCGGGCTTGCGAAAAGGCTGGAGCTTGTGGAGATAGCTTCGGGTGAGGAAGTCGCCGCGAATCCGTTCGCGGTGACGTTGGGAACTCTTGATGGGATCACCGTGAACGGCGTGTGGAATCAGTCAAATGCGCGCATAGAGTTTTAAGGGGGTGAGTGCTTGGCTACTTTAAACGACAAGAACGTCGGCGATATCGTCAAGATCAAGGAAAACGGCGCGGCGGTGAACTTCATTATTATCCACAAGGGTCAGGGGCGCAATGTGTACAGTCCGGTAACTGACGGCGTATGGCTGCTGCGTGAGGAGGCGTACCCAGAAAGCATAATATATTCTGTTGGGGGAAGTGATCCGTGTGAATATTCGTCAAGCAATATTCACACGTGGCTCAACAGCGATTATCTGTCTTATATTGATACGAAGATCAGATCGGTAATAAAGGACGTTGTGATACCGTATACCAATGGGTATGGCAGTGTCGTTAACGGAAGTAAAGGTCTGTCTTGCAAGGCTTTTTCGCTGAATGGTTCTGAGGTCGGTCTTTATCAATACAGAAACAGCAACGACGGTCGAAGTTTGTCTTATTTTTCGGAAGATACTGCAAAAAACGGAACCACTGTGACTAACGGCAAACGAATTTGTTACACCACCTTGAACGGGGAAAAATATGCTGTTTTTTGGATAACACGTAATTCAATAGATGAGAATCCCGAATACACCGACTGTAT
>JAIEDJ010000390.1 GCA_029068025.1 Oscillospiraceae bacterium
CCCACAACCGTCAATCCGACTTTTCGCATGGTCTGGGGGGTGGTTCTTTGTTTAAAATCCACAGGACTTTCCTCCAGAACGCTTTTAAGATTTTCCTCGGCGGCGGACTTTGTTTCCGTATCGTCAAGCCGCCTTCCACTCAGTATTTCATTTATGCTCACGCCAAAGAAGTTTGAAAGCTCCATCAGCATTTCCACAGGCGGCATATAGTTGCCGTTTTCCCAACGTGAAACAGTTTTGTTGGAAACGCCGATTCGTTCTCCAAGCTGCTCCTGCGTCAATTCGCGTTCATGCCGCAGCTCCGACAAGAATTTCCCTATCCTGACAGTATCCATAAGCTATCACCTCTTAAGATAATTATAGCAGATATACTAAAAAATGTACAGGACATAAACCGCGAATCGCATTCTCAAAGCAAAAAGGGCGGTTTGATCCGCCCTTTGTTTTTTATTGATTATGTGGTGACGATCAAAGCTCCTCGGTCGAGCTGTTTACGGAAGATCCGCCGAAAACGCTCTTCTCCTCTGCAGCACTCTCGGGAACAGCATCGGCAACAGCCTTTGCAAGAGAAGGCTCGTCCTCAACGTCCATATCCTCGTCGAAATCGAAATCCCAATCCTCATCGGAATCGTCAACATTGTCCCAGTTCTCGTAGTAGTCGTCCTCGTTCTCTCTCTCGAGCTTCTTCTTAGTCACATAAGTGGCAGCGGCAACGCCTCCGGCGACTGCCAGCGCACCGATCAGAAAAATACCTAAAGCCTTCATTAGCTGTTCCTCCTTAAATTCCGGAATAATTACGGTATAGCCGTACATATATTATACACCTTTTTCAAAAAAAATGCAAGAGCTGCTGAAAATTTTGGTGAATTTTAACAAACTGATCACATATTTCCTGTGAGATTCATCAAAATTGATATAGCGGCGATAGGAGCGGTCTCACACCGCAATATGCGATTGCCGAGTGATGCCGCCGCAAAACCGCATTTTTGCAGCTCTTCCGCCTCATAAGGCTCAAAGCCGCCCTCGCTGCCTATGACGATATCAACATTGGCTTTGAATTCCTTAACAGCATCACGAAGCGGAGTTTCACTGCACTCATAAAACAGTATACCCGTATTCTCGGGAGAAATAAGCGTTTTCAGCGCAGAAAACTCCACAGCGTCCCCGACCCTCGGAATTACGCCGCGTCCGCACTGCTTTGCCGCTTCCAGAGCGATCTTCTGATAGCGTGGCAGCTTTTTCTTCATCTGCTTCTCATCGGGACGCGACACACAGCGCTTTGAAAAAAACGGGATTATCTCCGCTGCGCCGCACTCCACAGCCTTCTGCACGATGAATTCCATCTTATCGCTTTTCGGCATAGCCTGAAAAAGTCTCAAGTGAATATTCGGCTCCGCTCGGTTCAGGCTCTTTTCCAGAATACGGAAAACGCAGCTTTCCGCGCCGCCCTCAACAAGCTCCGCGAGAAGATCCGTGCCGTGCCCGTCGCACAGCACCGCGATATCCCCCGCGCGCATACGCAGCACAACGGAAATGTGCCGCGCGTCCTCGCCGTCAACAATTGCGGTGTCATCCGTGATATCCTTGGTAAAAAAGCGCGGATACCTCCAGCGCTCCATCTTAAGTTCAACGTTGCTCATACTCTTTCCTCTAATTCAATCCATACTCTCCGATATTCTCAAACAAACGCTTAACGCCCGCTCTCAGTCCCTCGTGCTCTTTTTGCGATAATGCCGGATCGGACTTCAATATCTCCGCTGCCAGCCGCTCAACATCGTCCAGCACCTCCGCGTCGTCCGCGAGATCGGCAACGCGCATCGGCACAGCGCCCGACTGCTCACGCCCGAAGAAATTTCCGGGACCACGCAGCTTCAGATCTATGTCCGCGATCTTATAGCCGTCTGTGTTCTCCACCATCGCCTTTGCTCGTGCCTTGGCGTATTCGCTTTTGCTGTCTGACATCAGAATACAGAAGCTCTGCTCCGAGCCGCGCCCGACACGTCCTCTCAGCTGGTGAAGCTGCGACAGCCCGAACTGCTCGGTATTCTCGATCAGCATGACCACCGCGTTCGGAACATCAATACCCACCTCAATGACCGTCGTTGATATCAGCAGGCTCAGCTCATTGCCGCGGAAAGCGTTCATAACCGCGTCCTTGTCCGCCTGCTTCATCTTCCCGTACAGCAGACCCGTCGGGATCCCAGCGAACTCGCCGCCGGTCAGCGTATTGTAGTACTCTATCGCGCTTTTCTTATCGGAATTGGTTCCGTCCTCGTCGGGATCCACTCTCGGGCAGACGATAAACGCCTGCCGCCCTGCCGCGATGTGCTTTTTTATGAAATTGTACACCCGCTTGCGGAAGCTTGAATCCACAGCATAGGTCTTGACAGGCAGCCGCCCCTTGGGCATTTCGTTTATTATCGAAACGTCCAGATCCCCGTATATGATAAGCGCCAGCGTCCTCGGGATCGGTGTCGCGCTCATAGCCATAATATGCGGATTCGCGCCCTTTTCCGCAAGCTCCGAGCGCTGCGAAACGCCAAAGCGGTGCTGTTCGTCCACGATGATCAGTCCCGCGTTTTTCATAGAAACAGACTTGCGGATAAGCGCGTGTGTTCCGATGAGAACATTGATCTCACCGCTCTCGGCAGCGGTTTTGACGCGCTTTTTCTCGGCGGCGGTCATGCTTCCCGAAAGCAGCCCGATCCTCAGATCCAGCGGTTCCAGAAACTCGCGGAACGTTTCGTAATGCTGCTGTGCCAGCACCTCGGTCGGTGCCATGACCATAGTCGAAAATCCGTTCCGGTGTGCGAAATACGCCGCCGCCGCGGCAACGAGAGTTTTTCCCGAGCCGACGTCGCCTTGTATTAAACGGTTCATCGGATACAGCCGCTTCATATCGGAAATACAATCGTCTATCGCCCTCATCTGCGCCCCCGTCGGCGAAAACGGCAGCAGACCGTAAAAGCGGCTCATATCCACATCGGTCATTACCGCGCCCGAGAGCCTTCGTCCGCGGTTTTTTATCATGGACAGTCCCAGCCTCAGCGTCAGCATTTCCTCAAAAACCAGACGCCGCCGCGCCGCCTCATACTCTCCGCGCGTTTTCGGGAAGTGTATCTTTCGCACCGCGTCGTCCGCGCCAAGCAGCGAATATTCCGCCATAATGCTCTCGGGGAGCGTCTCGGCACGTTTGACGATCTCAAGCGCCATCTTCATATTGGCGATGACCATATTGTTGGAAAGCCCCGCAGTCAGCCGATATTTCGGGATAAGTCCCGCGGCGGCTTTCTCCACGAACTGCGGAGAGTGTATCTCGGGCTTCATGATATCGCCGGCGATCTTTCCGTAAAACACATATTCCCGATTCATCTGCAGCGCGTCAAACGTGAATTTAGTGTTGAAAAACACCGCCGTGATCTCCCCGATCCCGTCCGTCAGCACCGCCTTGTATACCTGTATCCTCGAGGAATACGAACGCGGATAGCTTTTTCCGGCAACAACGGCGCGAAAGGCGCAGACCTCCCCGATCTCCGCCTCGCGTATCGTCTTAACTTCCGTAAAATCCACATAATCGCGCGGGTAAAGCTCAGTCAGCTGTTCCGCCGTTTCTATACCGAGCTTTTTGTACAGCTCCGCTTTCTTCGGCCCCACACCCTTAAGAT
>JAIEDJ010000039.1:0-390 GCA_029068025.1 Oscillospiraceae bacterium
CTATAATGTTTACAGAAAGTCAAGGGGGGAGCGTTTTGAAAGAGGATAAGCTTATTAGCGTGCTTATCGGATTAGTCGGAGCCTGCAATAATAACCCCAAAACGGATAACACGGACAGAGTGGTAATTAAATCGCTGGCATTTCCTCTGCTCTTTCCGAATTTCGGCGATGATGAGCTTTCGGAACTTCTGGATGAAATAAGAGCGGAGAAATACGCGATTGCCCCAGGCTGCGCCGAGTGTATTACTCCGTGCGGAAACACATCCGATTATGATATGAACCGAATTTATCAAGCCGAGGACGATATCCGCGAGATCAAACTGCAAATACTGTCAAAGCTCCGAAAAATGGCAGCGCGTGAGTATTCACGAATACAAGAGAATTCGCAAA
>JAIEDJ010000039.1:400-2058 GCA_029068025.1 Oscillospiraceae bacterium
TTTGTAAGCTATGATTTGGAAAAGAATACGCTGCTTGAGCTTTTGGGAGAACTCGATATTTATAATAACGGAAAGGAAACCGAAAATGATCAGAAAAATTATTAAGATCAACGAGGAAAAATGCAACGGCTGCGGTGCGTGCGCCGCGGCGTGCCATGAGGGCGCAATAGAAATAATTGACGGCAAGGCAAGACTTACCCGTGAAGACTACTGCGACGGTCTTGGGGATTGTCTGCCGCAATGCCCGACGGACGCAATCACCTTTGAGGAACGCGAAGCGCCCGCCTACGATGAAGCCGCAGTCGCGGCGGCAAAACGCGAAAGGCTCGCCGAGGGAAATACTCATTTCGGCTGCCCCGGTATTCAGCCGCGTCAGATCGAACGTGACGGAACGGATAACTCACCGACTTGCGCAGTAACCGCAAAGTCGCAGCTCGGGCAGTGGCCTTGTCAGATAAAACTCGCTCCCGTAAACGCTCCGTATTTTAACGGAGCAAAGTTGCTGATAGCCGCCGACTGTACCGCGTATGCTTATGCGAATATTCACAATGACTATATGAAGGGAAAAATCACGCTTATCGGCTGTCCTAAGCTCGACGCGGTTGATTACAGCGGAAAACTCACGGACATAATAAAAAACAACGATATCAAAAGCGTTACGATCCTGCGTATGGAAGTGCCTTGCTGCGGCGGACTTGAAAACGCGGCAAAGAGGGCTATACAAGAAAGCGGGAAATTTATCCCGTGGAACGTTGTTACAATTTCGACCGACGGCAAAATACTTGATGATTGAAAGGAGAAAAATCATGTACAAAAATATTGAAAAACAAGTAAAACTCGATCTGAAAGATATGGTTGACTAACAACCGGGGCAGGTGGTCAGCAAAACACTCGTGCAGAACGACAAGGTCAGCATGACTGTTTTCTCGTTTGATAAGGGCGAAGAGATATCTACCCATGCCGCCGGCGGAGACGCGATGGTAACCGTATTGGAGGGTACGGGAAGATTTACTATAGGAGATGATGTGTTTATTTTAAGCCAAGGAGAAACACTCATCATGCCGAAGGATATTCCCCATGCCGTATATGGCGAGGAGCGGTTTAAAATGCAGCTTACGGTTTCCTTTTAATATGGATCTCACCTTACTCATATCCCCATAGACATTCCCATATCTTCGGACTCGTCCTGATCCTCGCTTTCGTCCAAATCCTCATCCTCATCGGGATTTTCAGATTCCTCGCTTTCGCTGTCAAAATCGTCCGAAAAATCGGGGCTTTCCTGTTCTTCGGGCTGTTCCCCGACTTCATTGGAAACGCTCTCACAATCGCTCACAGCGGCTGTTTCTTGCTTTTCTGCGCGTTCATCTGTCACTTTCTCGGAATCTGTCGGTGCCTCGCCCATATCTGCGCGCTGGCGCAGATCGCGCTCGATCTCGTTTTCGATCAGCCCAATCACAAACTGCTTCTGCGTCATGTTGTTGCGCTGCAGATAGTCCTTGATCTTTTGAAATAGTTCTTCCGGCACCTGAAATGCCATCGTTCTCATATTGCCCATAGTTTTGCCCTCCTGAATATTAAGTTTGGGGTGGAGTTCGTCCTGAAGCGCCAGTGTCACAAACTCCGCCATTGTCATTTCGTGATCTTCAATATACTGTCTG